>CAYMVR010000008.1:0-15717 GCA_964393945.1 uncultured Muribaculaceae bacterium
GTAGAAATTGATAAAGAGGATATGCCAACTACTAATTATAAGTTTTTAGAATTATTTGAAGATAGTGATGGTGCAAGTGTGGAAGAAGTTGAAGATGAAAAAGTTTTAGAAGCACTTATAAACCTCTTTACAATTAGCTATTTAAATGATAGTATAGAAAAAAACGAAGAACAAGCCGCTTAAAATATAAGTTACAAAGAGAGTTAATGATTGGTGAGAATTAACTAACTTAATTTTAAGAGATCACTTGGGAGTTTAGTATCTGAAGAGTTTTAGGATACTACGTATAATTCGCGTTAAGAAATAAAAGTTAAAAATTAAGGTGGTACCGCGCGGTTTTTGCGCCCTTTTAGGTTACCATCTTTTTATTTTGTGGAGGGATAAAGATGAAAAATTTTGAAAATTTAGATAAGAGAAGTAGTAGAGAAGTTGAAACAGATATTTTAAAATATTGGGACGATATTGATGTTTTACATGAATCTATTAAAACAAGAGATAAAAATGAAACTTATGTTTTTTATGATGGACCAGCGACAGCTAATGGTATGCCAGGACTTCATCATATGGTAGCAAAATTCTTAAAAGATACTATTTGTAAATATCATGTTATGCAAGGACGTAAAGTAGTAAGAAAAATTGGTTGGGATACACATGGTTTACCAGTTGAAGTTCAAGTTGAAAAGAAGTTAGGTTTTAATGGTAAAGGCGATATTGAAAAATACGGAATTAAAGAATTTAACCAAAAATGTCGTGAAACTGTTTGGGAAAATGAAGCAGCCTTTGCACGTTTAACTAGGGAAATGGGACAATTTATTGATTTAGAGAATCGTTATATTACATATGATAATGATTATATTGAAACAGAATGGTGGATTTTAAAGAAATTCTTTGATGAAGGTTTATTTTATGAAGGACATAAAATTTTACCTTTCTGTACAAGATGTGGAACAGGACTTGCTAGTCATGAAGTTCAACAAGGTTATAAAGAAATTGATGTTGATACCGTTATTGTTCCTTTTAAAAGAGTGGATAAAGATGAATATTTCTTAGTATGGACAACTACTCCTTGGACTTTAGTCTCTAATGTGGCATTATGTGTTCATCCAAATGAAGACTATGTAAGAGTAGAATCTAAAGGATATAAGTTTATTTTAGCTAAGGCTTTAGCAAGTAAAGTTTTGGGTGATGAATATGAAATTATTGATACATTTAAAGGTAGTGAACTTGAAAATATTGGCTATGAACAATTAATACCTAGTTTAAGTGTAGATAAAAAAGCATTCTATGTTACATGTGATACTTATGTTACAATGGAAGATGGAACTGGTATTGTTCATATTGCTCCAGCTTTTGGTGCTGATGACTATAATGTTGGAAAACGTTATGGACTTCCTTTCTTAAATCCAGTCGGAGAAGATGGTTGTTATACTGATGGTTTATGGAAAGGTATGAATGTTTTTCTAGCTGACAAAGAAGTAATTAAGTACTTGAAAGAAAACGATAAATTATTTAAGAAAATTCATATGAAACATAATTATCCGCATTGTTGGAGATGTAATACACCACTTTTATATTATAGTAAACCAAGTTATTATCTTGAAATTACGAAGTTAAAAGATAAAATTGTTGAAAATAATAAAAAAGTAAACTGGTATCCAGATTATGTTGGAGAAAAAAGATTTGGTAATTGGCTTGAGAATTTAAATGATTGGGCTATAAGTCGTAATCGTTATTGGGGTACACCACTTCCTTTATGGGTTTGTGAATGTGGATATTCTGATATGATTGGTTCTAGAAGTGAGCTAGTTGAAAAAGCAATAGAGGATATAGATGAGGGTATTGATTTACATAGACCATATGTAGATGATGTTCATATTAAATGTCCAAAATGTGGTAAAACAATGAGTAGAACACCAGAAGTAATTGATTGTTGGTTTGATAGTGGAGCTATGCCTTTTGCGCAATATCATTATCCGTTTGAAAATATGGAAATATTTAATGAACAATTCCCAGCTGATTTTATTTGTGAGGGTATTGATCAAACAAGAGGTTGGTTCTATTCTTTAATAGTTATAAGTACTTTTGTTAAAGGAGTAAGTCCTTATAAAAATGTTTTAGTAAATGAACTTCTTTTAGATAAATATGGTAAAAAAATGCACAAGAGCAAGGGGAATGCTGTGGAACCATTTAGTTTGATGGAAAAATATGGGGCAGATACAATAAGATTTTATTTACCATATATTAGTCCGGTTTGGACACCAATTAAATTTGATGAAGATGGTTTAAAAGAAGTATATTCAAAATTCTTTAATCCTCTTAAGAATACTTATAATTTCTTTGCAATGTATGCGAATACAGATAATATAGATATTGATTTATGTGATGTTCCTTATGAGAAACGTGAAGAAATAGATAAATGGTTATTATCTAAATATCATAATTTACTTAAATATGTAACAGAATCTTATGATGAATATGATTTAAATAAAGTGGTTAGAGCCATAACAAACTTTGTTTCAGAAGATTTATCTAATTGGTATATTAGACGTAATCGTAATCGTTTCTGGGGTAGTGAACTTGATAATTCTAAGAAAAGTGTTTATATTACAACTTATGAAGTTTTAGTAGGTTTATCTTTAATGACTGCACCTATTATTCCTTATTTAAGTGAAGAGTTATATCGTAAGTTAACGGGTGAGAAGTCTGTACATTTAGCATATTTCCCTAAATATCATAGTGAGTATATTGATATTCCACTTGAAGAAAAAATGGATACAGTAAGAACTTTAATTAGTATTGGTAGAAATATAAGAGAAGATGTTAAAATAAAGGTTAGAGAACCACTTAGTGAATGTTTACTTGATGGTAGAATAGAATCTTTAATTGGTAATTTAAAAGATTTAATTTTAGAAGAATTAAATGTTAAAAAAGTTACTTTTACTAATAACTTTGCAGAATATATGGATTTTAATATAAAACCTAATTATAAAGTAGCGGGTCCAATATTTGGTTCTAACATTAAGCATTTTGCAGATATTTTAGCAAATCTTAGTAATGAAGAAATTGGAAAATTAAATAATCATGAGGCAATCTCAGTAGTAGTAGATGATGTTACTTATGATATAGATGAGGCTTATATCGATATACGTATTACTGCTAAAGAAGGCTATGATGCGGGAATGGAAAATAATCTATTTGTTATTTTAAATACTAATAGAACTGAAGACTTAATACTTGAAGGTATTGCAAGAGAATTTATTTCTAAAGTTCAAAATATTCGTAAATCAGAAGATTATCAAGTAACAGACAGAATTATTGTCGATTACAATGGCGATGAAGAGGTAAATAAAGCAATAATTATGTTTAAAGATTTTGTAATGGGTGAAGTACTAGCTTTAGAACTTAATAATAATCCAGATGTTAAAAATCCATTTGATTTAAATGGACATGAAGCAAACATTACTACAAGAAGGGCTTAACTTATGAGTTCTTCTTTTTATACTACCAAAATAGATAAATATAATTTTACAATAATTGAAGAAAATAATTATATTGTAGGAATAACATTAGATAATAAAATATCTGGAACATATAATAAAACGCCTCTTATAACGAAAACAATAGAAGAATTAGGAGAGTATTTTAGGGGGACGCGTAAAACTTTTGACATACCAATTAATCCTCATGGAACTTCGTTTCAAAAGAAAGTATGGATGATGATGAAGCAAATACCTTATGGGAAAACTTTAAGTTATGGGGAACTTGCAAGGAGTATTAATAATCCTAGAAGTTGCCGAGCTATTGGAGGAGCATGTCACAAAAATCCTATCTTAATAATAATACCATGTCATAGAGTAGTTGCTAAAAATGGATTAGGTGGTTTTGGATGTGGTATAGATATGAAAAAAGATTTATTAAAGAAAGAAGGTAATTTATGATTTTTTTAGAATACCCTAAGTGTAGTACTTGTAAAAAAGCCAAAGCATGGTTAGATAGCAATAACGTTATTTATGAAGATAGAAATATTGTTTTAAATAATCCAACTCGTGAAGAGTTATCTTTATGGATTAAAAAATCAAATAGGGAAATTAAAACATTTTTCAATACAAGTGGTAACTTATATAAAGAATTAGGTCTAAAAGATAAACTAAATACAATGAGTGATGAGGAGAAAATAGAGTTGTTATCGTCTTCAGGTATGCTTGTTAGAAGACCTATCTTAATACATGAAAATTTTATATTAAGTGGTTTTAAAGAAAATGAATGGAAGCAAATGCTAAAGTAGTTTGCTTTTTTGTTTGACTAATATACATTTGTATGATATAGTTTCGTTAGGTAATGATATTATAGAATGGGGATTTGGTTTATGAATAAACTTGGAGTTAGTGAAGAAATAAGAATAGAGGATTTAATATATGAAGTAAGAGGAAAACAAGTTATGCTTGATAGAGATTTGGCTAGGCTTTATGGATGTGCAAATGGAACTAAAACGATTAATTTAGCAGTTAAAAGACATATAAATAGGTTTCCTGGACGGTTTATGTTTCAACTTACTAAAGAAGAATGTACGCATTTTTCAAGGTTTCAATCTGAAACCTTGATGTCAAGAGGTTATAATATAAAATATTTGCCTTATGTGTTTACAGAACAAGGGGTTGCAATGCTTGCTACTGTACTTAAAACCAGTATTGCAGAAGATATAAGTATAAAAATAATGGATACTTTTGTAGCTATGAGGCATTATATAGGGGCAAATGAATATAGAATATCAAATATAGAAAGTAAAATAATTGAACATGATAAAAATATAAAGGTACTTCAAGAATCATTTGATAAATTAACTGAAAATAGAAAAATAAATGAAAATTTTTTGATGGTCAAATTTTTGATGCTTACTTTAAAATATTAGAGATTTTTAATGAAGCTAAAAAGGAAATTGTAATAATTGATGCTTATGCTGATTTAACTATACTAAATATTATTAAAAAACTAAATATAAAAGTAACAATTATTACTAAAGAAGATAATTTGTTAACAAACCAAGATATATTAAAATATAATAAACAATATCATAATTTAAAAGTAGTTTATAATAATAGTTTTCATGATAGATATTTTATAATAGATAAAAAGATTATATATCACTGTGGTACTAGTATAAACAGAATTGGATATAAAACTTTTTCTATTAACTTAATTAGTGATAAAGAAGTTATGAAGGTATTATTAGATAAAATTAATAATATTATAAAAATAATTTTTTGCTAGCAATTTTCTAGTAAAAAATATCATATTGATAATTAGTAGTACAAAATATTATTAATTTTTTTATTCATTAACTCTTTCCTTTCATCTTTTTATAATAATATTTTTACTACATAAAAAACGGAGAGGAGGTATATCATGAATGATGAAGCATATAAAAGCGCTTTTACAGAAGTAGATGGTAACATTAATATTGATGCAAATAATATAAATGTTAATTGTATAACTTCTAAAAATAATAAGTTTAGTTTAGATAGTGATGGAAATCTAGTTGTAAATAGCATAACAACAGCCGAGGGCAGTTCTAATTTTAATATCGATTCAGTTTATCCAGTAGGTTCTATTTATATGAGTGTTGTAAATACTAGTCCTAATACTTTATTCGGTGGCACATGGGAAAGAATAACTGATAAATTTTTACTCGCAAGCGGAAATACTTATACAGCTGGAACAACTGGAGGCTCAGCTAGTCATAATCATGAAACTAGAGGACATACCTTAACTATAAACGAAATGCCAGGGCATAAGCATGATATTTTTAACTATAATGCTGACGGAATGTATCCAGTAACAGAAGGGTATGGGTTGAATTTTAATGGAACACCACCTTTTAATACATGGGGTGCTACTTTAAATATGTCTTATACCGGAGGAAATGAAAGTCATGACCATGGAACAACTTATAATGCCTCAAATATTCCACCTTATTTAGCTGTTTATATCTGGAAGCGAATTTCATAAAAACAATCTAAAAAGATTGTTTTTTTAGTGCATTAGCCAAGGTACAAAAAATAAAATGGCATACATTAAAAGTGAAAGGAGGAATTATTATGAAAAATATAAAAGGTTATGTTAATTTAAAAACGGATTTAGATTTAATAAATTTAACTATAGATGCTATTGAAATAAAAGAAGATAAGATAAAAAACTTAAAACAAACCTACCTTAAATTAAGAGATGAATTAACTACAACCCTTGATAAAATGGAAGATACTTTAAAAGAATTAAAAGGTATGGAACAAGAACTCTTTTATCAAATAGCAGTTAAAGGTATAAATGTTACTAAAGCAGTAGATAATGTTGCTTTTAATTATGATGTTGATCCTTCCACGATATGGAAAACATATTACCCAAAAGTAAAAAAATATTTAAAAGAATTATCCTCTAGCGAAAATCTAGTTAACTAGGTCATATTTTATACTGAGGTGAAAAATATGAAGGAAATAAAATCCTTAAGAAAAAGTAATGAAAAGCATTTCTTAAATGATGATGGTTCTATTACAGCATATGTATATAAAGATGATATTCATTATTTAAAAGATGGTAAATATGAAGAAATAGATAATACTATTATTCAGAATGGTACTACTTTCATAAATAAAGATAATGCTTTTCATACTACTTTTCAAAAAGATTTAAAAAATAATTTAATAGTTGATATTAATAAAGATAATCATTATTTAAAAATGTATTTAAATGATTTAAAAAATGATAATTGTAAAGTTACATTAAATAATAAACAAGTATCTTATAAAAATATACTTGATGATATAGATTTTGATTATCAAGTTATATCAACTAAATTAAAGGAATCTATTATCTTAAAAAATAAAGATAATATTCCAAACACTTTATCTTTTCTAATAGAAACAGATTTAAATATAACTTTAAATAATAAAAAACTAGAGGCTAAAGATAAAGATAATGTTATTTTTGTAATTGATGCTCCTTATATGTGGGATAGTAAAGAAAATTACAATTATAATATAAGTTATGACTTATATATAAAAGATAATAAATACTTTGTAAGTCTTAATTTAGATAAAGAATGGTTAAATAAGGCAGAGTTTCCTGTTGTTATTGATCCGACAATCAAAACAAATTCTGTTACTTCAGATGCTTATATTTGTTCTGGAGAAGCAAATTTGGTTTCTAATAATGATATGTTGAAGATTGGTGTAGATAATAGTGGAAATATTTATCGTTCTTTGATGAAATTTAGTCTGCCAGAGATAGGAACAGGATGTGAAGTGATTCAGGCCTATCTTAATCTTTTTACTCATCCAAGATGTTATAATTGGTTAGAAGAGGCAGATACGGATGCTATAATTAATGCACATCAAATAGATAATAGTTGGAATGAGGCGACTTGTACATGGAATAATTCTTCTAATCTATTTAATGCACGGGTGGAAGACTTCTTTTATGGATGCCGTTCAATTAGAAAAATGGAATATACTGATGATAATTCGTATGTAACTAATGTTTTAAATGTATGTAGTATAGACCTCACTAATTTGGTGAAAAAATGGTATGCAGGAACTGTAAATAATGGTGTTATGTTAAAATTAAATGAAGAAGTCTATAAAAGTGAGTTTCCAGTGTATGAATTTGTCTCTAATGATAATGAGTTATTAACTAATGATTATGGAGTTACATATCCTAATGATAATTCATCTTTAAATAAACCATTTTTGATAGTAGTATATCGTAATTTGAATGGTTTAGAAGATTATATGTCTTATAAGACAATTAGTTTTATAGATGGTGCTAGTTATGTAAACAATTTAACTGGTAACTTAACAACTGTATTTAATTTGAATGAAACAATTGGAGGTAAATATCCTATTAGTTTAAATATGGTTTATAATACAAATGATGTTGTTTTAAATAACAATACTGGTTATGGCTTAGGTTATAAACTTAGTTTACATGAGACTATAAAAGAAGTTTCTATTGAAAATGAGTTTTATTTAGAATATTTAGATGAAGATGGTACATTACATTATTTTGTTTTAGATATTAACGAGAATGGTGAAAAGATTGATAATCAATATATTGATGAAGATGGTTTAGGATTCACTGCTACAAAAGAAAATAATAAATATATTGTTAAAGATAAAAGTGGTAATAAAATGGTTTTTGTTTATAATACCGATATTTATTATTTAACAGAACTTATTAATACTAAAGGAGATAAAGTAACTATTACGTATGATACTAATAAAAAAATTAGTAAGATAATTGATGCTAATAACTCAGTTATTGATATAACATATAATAGTAATTCAACTATTATTACAAGTAATCATAGAACAACTACTATTAATTATGTAAATAATCAAATTGTTAATATTGAAACTAAAAATGGAAAAACTTTATTTCAATATTATGATTATAAAACTTTAAAAAAGATTACAGATATTAATGGTATATCTTATAATTTTACTTATTATGATAAACCATATAAAATTAATACTATTACAGAGTTAGGATTAAATCAACAACAAGGAAAATCTTTATCCTATACTTATGGTTTTTTAGTAACTAGAGTGCAAGATGAAAAGAATAGAGTTATAGCTTATTCATTTAATACAAGAGGAAATAATGTAGGAGTTACTAATTTAAAAGAAGAAAGTAGTTTAGACGAGGCTTATGGTAGAGGTATGGTTTATAATGGAGACAAATCTTATAAACAAAAGAGTGATGGAACATTTTTTGAAAAACCTAGTAGAGCTACCAATAATTTGCAAAATGAAATTCTGCCAGTTAAGTATACGAAAAATTATTTTAAAAATAGTAGTTTTGAAATTGCTGATAATAATTATAATATTACCAATGATTGTGCTAGATCCGGTGATTGTAGTTTAAAAATTAATAATGGGGATTCTTTAACTATAACACTTTTGGATAATAATACTTATACATTTAGTGGTTATTTTAAAAATGAATCAGAAATCTTACTTACAGTTACAACTGATGCTGATGCAACTGGTCCTTATTATGTTTATAGTGGAACTATCCCGATTAATGAAGAATTTACGAGACATAGTTTTACATTTACATTACCTGTTAATAAAACACATTTATTTATAAGTTTTACATCTCCAAATGTTGCATATTTAGATGATGTGCAAATAGAAGAAGGGGAAATAGCCAATTATTATAATTTACTTGAAAATGGAGATTTTAGCGATGGCCTTACTGGTTGGCAATTTTCTGGAAATACTTTAGATGGTGATGGAGTAGTTATTTTAGAAAATGGTATTAGAGCCCTTAAAATTAATCCTAAACCTCAAGTTAGTAAGAGTTTAACAAAGACTATTAAAGGAATAAAAGGAACTAAAACTACTAATGAGTCAGGCATAGGAGATATGTATTACTTATCATTCTGGTATAAAAATACAGGACTTAATAAACAAAGCTCAGATATGATGGGTGGAAATGGTATTGCTGTCTTATTAAATTTTGGATATACTGATGATTATGAATTTCCAGGTTGTGCCATTCCTGTAGATATTAATTCTTATAATGATGAATGGCAATTTTATTCAGTACCATTTTATGCTGATAGTGCTGGTAATTATGAGAATTTATATTTTACTTTATTTGCATCAGATAATGTTAATGAGTTTTATATTACAAATATAACTTTAACAAAAGATGTTAAACAACATTATAATATTTCTAATGAAGATACAGGTAACTTAGATAGAGTAAAAGAAGTTGATGGAAGAAACACAGAATTTAAGTATGATAAAAATAATCAATTAATAAGTATGTTTAACCCTAAAGGTAATAATTTTAAATTTGAATATGATAATGATATACCTGATAGAATTCTAAAAGGGATATCACCATCAGGAATATCAAATGAAATTAAATATGATAATAATGGAAATCCTATTAAAACATTAATTAATAATGTTAATCCAGATAATGAAATAGTAGTAAATAAAAATTATTATATCCGTCTTAAAGGAACAAATAAGTATGTTACTTGTGATTTTGAGACTGGAACTTTAAAACTTACAGAAGATAATTGTAGTCATGATGCCTTCTTGGTTAGACCTGCTGGCACTAATTATTTCTTTGAACACGTTGGTCATTTTATAGTAGCTTTATCAGATGGTATTAGAATTACTAAAAATGTTGGTGGAAATGCACCAATGATACTTATTAAAAATGATAATGGCAGTTTTGGTATTAAGTCATTTCCTCATCAAAAAATGTTAGCTTGTATAAATGATGAATTACAATTTAGTGATAATAATACTAAAGAGGAAGATATGGAATTTTATTTTGAAGATATAGATACACCTATGTTTATTGAATCAAAAGCCGAATATACTAGTGATGGTAGATTCCTTAATAAGACTATAGATGCCCTTGGTAATGAAACACTTTATGATATAAATACTCTAAATGGTCTTACTAATAGTATCACTGATGCAAATCTAGAAGTTACAAATTATACTTATAATAGTAAAGAACAAATAACAAAAGTGGAAAAGAATAATAAAGAAGTTAATTATAGTTATAATTCCCAAAATTTACTTTCTAATATAACAAGTGGAAATAAAAACTATCAATTTGATTATGATGATTTCTTGAATGTTAAAGATATTAAAATTAATAATCAAACTTTAGTTACAAATACTTATGAAGAAAATAATGGTAATTTGATAAAGTCTACTTATGGTAATGGAGACTCAACAAATTATACATATGATGAATTAGACAGAGTTAAAACCGTTGTAATGGATAATCATAATATGATTAATTATTATGATAATGTAGGTAATTTAGTTAAAGTTAAAGATACAAATTTTATTTATTCTTATGGTTATGATATTGCTAATAAAATTAATGGGTATAAAATTGGGGTAGATAATAATTCATCTTTTTGGGATATTAATTATAAATTTGATAATAATGATAATATTACTCAAAGAAATTATTTATTAAATGGTGATAAACAAGAAAGTATTAGTTATAGTTATAATAGTGATGATGAAGTAATTAAAGTAAATTTTGATAGTGATAGTTTAAATTATAAATATGATTATTTAGGAAGACTTATAAGTAAAGATATTAATAATCAAAATAAGCAAGAATTTACTTATATAACTCAAGGAAATAAAACATCTAATATTGTTGATAGTGTGAAAGTAAATAATGATTTATATAAATATAAATATGATAAGTTATATAATATAACAGATATATTTAAAAATAATGAATTAATAAATCATTATGAGTATGATAATTTTAATGAACTTATTAAAGAAAATGATTATATTAATAATAAAATGTATAAATATACTTATGATTTAGAAGGAAATATCTTAAAGAAAGAAATTTATAATTTAACTAATAGTACCTTAATTGATACTAATAATTATCAATATAATAATACTAATTGGGAAGACCAATTAACTAAATATAATAATACTTCAATTACATATGATGAAATTGGTAATCCTGTAACTATTGGTAATAATACTTTAACTTGGATGAATGGTAGACAATTATTTAAGTTTGAAAATAATGATTTAGAGACTCAGTATGTTTATGATATTAACGGAATAAGAAACTATAAAACAGTTAATGGTGTAACAACGCATTATTTACTTGAAAACAATAAAATTATATTTGAAACAACTAGTGGTAATGTGATATACTATATACGAGATGATGAAGGAAGATTAGTAGGATTTAAATATAATAATACAAAATATTATTATATAAAAAATCTTCAAGATGATATCATAGGAATAATGGATAGTAGTTTTAATACTATAGTAAGTTACGAATATGATTCATGGGGAAAAGTAATCTCAATAAAAGATAATAATGGAAGCATTATAACAGATACATCTCATATAGGAATAATAAACCCATATAGATATAGAGGTTACTATTATGATAATGAAACAGGATATTATTATTTAAATAGTAGATATTATAATCCAGAGTGGGGTAGATTTATTAATAGTGATAGGTATGTTTGTACTAATCAAGGGATGCTTTCAACTAATATGTATATTTATACAGAAAACAATCCAATTACTAGAGCAGATACTTTAGGAATATTTTGGTTTCAGATTGCAAGAGCTCTTATTAGTGGTGGTATATCTGTTGTTGTAAATGGCATTAATAATATATCTAATGGTGAGAATTTTTTTGCTGGTGGATTGGGTGTCTTTTTTGGTAGTGCCTTTGCTGGTGGAATATCTACTTTAAAGGTTATCCCTAAAGGAATTAGAGAGCCGATAGCAAATTATGGTGGTTCGCTAATTGAAAATGTTATTAATGGTTCTGATAATATTATTGTTGATACTATTATAGGTGGAATGTCCAATCAGTCATCAAGTGAAATGTATAGTATAAATGATGGGTGGATTCAACCCCAGAGAATTAGCACAAGTATTACTGGTAATTATCAGAGAAAGGCTTCTTCGAATGATTTATATGGTGGAATGAAGAATGGAAAAACGCAGAATTTGAAAAAACAATATGACAAAAAAAAGAAAGAAAAAGATGAAAAAGACCAAAAAGCATTTGATTTTTTAGTAAATGTTGGAGAAGTTATGTTAAGTATAGCCTCTATATAATTAACGCAAGTATAAATTAAAATTTTAACTGATATTTAATTTTTATAGATTTTTACAAAAAATAAAAAGAAACTTTGAAATAAAATTTAGAGTTTCTTTTATTGTGATATTTAGTAAAAATATGATATACTATTTTATGGTATAGGAGGGTATATATGTTAGATAGAATTATGACTTATAAAGAGGACAAAATATTTGTTTTAGTGTGGTTTGCTATTATGCTTCTGGCTTATTTTATATCGAAAGTAATGTGCAAAAAGTTAAGTAATAAGTTTAAAATTAATTATATAAAAATATCTTTTATTGTAGGAGGACTTTTATGTTTATTTACGCTTGTGTGGTATTTCTATATAGTTTTTAATTATTCTTTTGCTACTGCTAAAAATAATTTTTTGACAAATATAATGATGTGTTCGTTTCTTTGTGCTTTTTCTTTTGGAATATTTATGTTGCTTTTTGGTAGTTTAGAAAAAACTAAACCAAAGAGATATAAATTGAAGCAAGATAATTATTTAGATTATAGTAATTATGTAAAAACAAGGTTGTTATTGTATAATTATGAGTTAGTAATAGAAAATAAATTAGCAAAGTTTTATAAAAGAACAGATAAAAAGAAAATATATTATATAGTAGATGTAAAGACAGATGAATTAAAAGAAGAAACATTTGAAGATTTTTATTATGAAAATATATTACTAGAGATAGAAGAAGATTATGAATTAATGAAAAATAAAGGATATTATTTATATATAACAATGATAATAAGTGTAGAAAGAATAACACCAATGTTTTATAAGTATGTAAATAGTGAGAATGTCGATGAAAGATATTATAAATATCCAGTAGGAGTATCATTTGGAAGTAATCAAATATATATGGCAGGAGAAGATGGATTTAAACCAAATTATTGTAAGAAACAAAAGAAAGAGATAAAAGAGATATTAGAAATAGAAGATAAAAAGAAATCGGATTAATATCATTCTATATACGAGATGATAAGCCAATTACTTTTGTCAGCACTTTTAGTCCTTTTGGAAGTGGAATTGAATTTAATGCATTTAACTTTAATGTGAATTATAGTTCTAATAATAAAGGCCTAAATGTTGGTGTTAGTTTTGATGATGGTTCGTCTTATGATTTAACAATAGGGGCTGATATTTCGAGATTTAGTATTTATGTTCAGGGAGGTAAAGGAATTAAGACTTCAAACGAAACAACTGTATATCATCATTCAAGAATAGATACTAATATGCTATTGTATTTATTTAAATATGTTCCGGTTAAAATTTTTGATTTTGGGCCTGTTACTATATTTGGCTATTAATTGTTTGGAGGAATTTTTATGAATTATTTAACTGTTAGATTTTTAATCATACTTTTATTATTATTTCTTCATAAGAAGAAAGTCATTATGTTTAAAACAAAAAAGGCAAATTGCCTTTTTTGGATAGTGTTTGCTGTTGTATTTTTTATAATTATTCCAGAAAGATTTTTCTTAAAGTTTAATAATCTTGATTCAGTATTTAATTATACTTTTCCTTATAAAAAACAGGTTTTTGCTACAGAAAATGATAAATATGGCTTTGTAGTTTTTAGAGAAGGAACTGAATTAGATGTTGCTTATTTTAAACGAGATAATAGTAAATATCCATATTTTTATCCATTTTTTTCTCATTCTAGAAATTTTTATGCTAATGGACATTCGATAATAATACAATATATTATTGAGTCAAATGGAGGTTTTATTTATATTGATTCTTTAAATGATAAGAAAGTCAAAGTAATAGACTCTTTAGGCAATAAATATCAAGAATGTGATGTTGAAAGAAAGCATAACTATTATTACTATTTAGAAGAATTACCAGAAGATTATTATATATTAATTGATAATGATAAAATCGTAATAAATTAGAAGGAGTGTTATGATAGGAATTGAATTAGAATTAGATTGTATATGTGTGAAAATTTTGAAGAAATTATTTGATGGAGTTTGTATTAGTGATTATAACTTTAAAGTTTTGGAACATGAAGTTATAGGAAAAGATGGAAGTTTAAAAGCAAATTTAGAAAAGGAATTATTTAATTTAAGTGGTGAAGATTCTGTTATATTCTTAAATTTGCAGGTTTATAATATTGATAGTAAAACTATATATATTAGTAATTATAAAGATTTTATAAAAAGTAAATGTTTAATTATTATATTAATAACAGATAATGGATTTTTAGAAATATATTTTAATGATGAAAATTTGAAACGCAGAATTTTAGAAAATGTATCAAAAGAAAAGTGGAATTATGATATTAAAACTGTTGATAATGATGGTAGAACTACAATGTCTGTAATTTGATATATAATAGATATTGAAAAGATTAGATATTATATAGATTTAATGACTTGAAGTATATTGGAGGTTTATTTATGATTGGTATACGTTTTGAAATTCCTAATGATTGGGGTAATCATTTAAAGGCTATTTTTGGTGACGTTAATACAAGTGGGTTTAATTGGTTAGTAACTGATGAAGAAATCTATTTAAAAGGATTTGTGGAGTTATTTAATAAAAAACATTATGGTAATGCTGAATTTGAAAAAATAATATCTGATAACGAATACTATTTGATATCTGGTAATATAGCTGCTTTTAAATCTAAGAAATATAAAGATATTTATAGCTATCAAGATTTTTTACATAGTGATTGTGAAATATTGATGGTTATTGTAGACTCTGTTTTTATTGATTTATATGTGAAGGATTATAATATTTTACAAAAAATAAATGATAATGCGTATAAGAATAATTTTAAAAATATTAAATTTATTTGTGATATTACTGATAAAAGAAATATCTTTCACATTTAATATATTGATTATGTTAGAATAAAAAGTATAATTATTATTACTATGTAGATGATTTATCAAACGATTATTATGTATTACTTAATGATGATAAAGTTATTTTTGTATATGAGAAAAAAGAGGTGCTTGAGTTTGAGATTTTGTAAAAGATTGTTTGAAAAAGAAAATAAATATGAAAAAATGAATTTACAATACAAA
>CAYMVR010000009.1:0-5325 GCA_964393945.1 uncultured Muribaculaceae bacterium
CTCAAGGTCTACAAGGTATTCCTGGTGTGACTGGACCTACTGGACCAACTGGTGCAACCGGACCTCAAGGTTTACAAGGTATTCCTGGTGCGACTGGACCTACTGGACCTACAGGTGCAACTGGTCCTCAAGGTCTACAAGGTATTCCTGGTGTAACCGGACCTACTGGACCTGCTGGAGAAAGTACTGCTGGCTTAGCTGCATATGGTGGTTTGTATAATGCTAATTCAACACCAATAACTTTAACAGAAAATACACCTATCCAATTTACATTAGTAAATCAAATGCCACTTCATAATGTAACAACTACTGGTAGTGTTATTAATATTACTCAGGATGGAGATTACGAAATTAACTATAGTATTACTGCTAGTACAAATATTGCTGGTAATTTAGGAGTAGCTGTAAGAAGAAATAATGCAGATATTCCTGGAACGCTTCAAACTGTAGCTGCATCAAATACTGACCCAGAAACATTTGGTGGAAGTGTAATTATTGCTTTAAACTCAGGCGATTCAATTGATTTAGCTATTACTCCAAGTCAAAATGGTAGTGGTACTGTAACTCAAGCAGCATTATCTGTAAAAAAACTGAATGAAGAAGTAGCATAATAATTTGTACTAATACTAAAAAAATCAAGGATAAACCCTTGATTTTTAATATTATTTTACTTTTTTATATTAATGTGTTAAAATATAACCTACTTAAAGGGGGATTAGTTATGGCTAAACGTGTTAATGAACAAGAGATTATGTTTTATAATAGAAAGTTTTAT
This sequence comes from uncultured Muribaculaceae bacterium, assembly GCA_964393945.1. GTDB lineage: Bacteria > Bacillota_I > Bacilli_A > RF39 > UBA660 > Caccenecus. The sequence continues at coordinate 776 of CAYMVR010000009.1, forward strand.
TCTAATGCTAAAGGATTTAGTCAGTTTGAATTTATTAATTCTGATATTGTAGAAAAGATAAAAAATAAAGTTATGGAGTTACTACCAGAAAGATTATATCCTAAAAATAGTGATAAAAGATATTTACAAGCATTAAAATATTTAACAGATCCAAAAACAAAAAAAATATGTGATAGTTTTGATGAACAAATATTATTTTTAATTCTTGCTATTGATCCGGATTTAACTATTTATTCTTATTTTTTAAATAATGGATATTCTTTAAGAGAGTCTGAAGAAATTCGTAGAAGTAAGGCTAACGCTTTAGTTGATTTTATAATGACTCGAGTTGGTTATTTTGATCCTGAATTTATTAAATTTGAAGAAGTGTTTTTTCTTAAATATTTAAAAAATGGAGATGTTATGTCTCATGTGAATAAAGATTGCGGCACATTTCTTGACGTATTAATGACTATATCATCTTTTAAAGATGTAAGTGAGTCAGAATATAATTTTATTTTAAAAAAAGCAGAATATTATTTTACTGTTTGTGAAGATCCTAAAAGTGTTACTACTCTTTGTTTTAATGTTAATAATCCAAATAGTGTTTTGGAACTTTATAGTACTCCTTATAAAATTATTTTCTTAATTATGGTTATTGACCCTGACTTAATGGCTCTTAAAATTTATGAGGAAGAATCCAATGAAGAACGAATTAAAGAAAGAACTACACAGGCTCTTGGTTTCTTTCACGAAGGTCTTGCTAAAGCTGAAGAAGCATATCGTAGAAGATTTTGTCCTGAAAGAAATGTTAGTGATTGGTCCTTAAATTAAAAACTGCATATAGCAGTTTTTTCATTGTTATAATTTTATATACAAGATATAAAATATCAATGATATTTATTTAGGAAGTCCAAGGACTAATCTTGTTTCCTTCGCTTCTAATTAAGCCTTAGCCTAATCTTAAGTTTAGAAAGGAAATTGGCGCAAACCATAAGTGTTGTTCACCCAATTGTTGTTGAGGTAGCCACTCGTATTCACAAAGAACACGTTAGCGTTACTGCCATTCCAGTTAGTCGGAGACATTTTTTACACTTTAGATTAACCCATAAATTAGAAAAAGAAGTATTTAATACTTCTTATAATCCGCCTCCAGAACCAAAAGAATCTAATTCCTCTTGAGTTACGACTACATTTATGCGCATTCTTCTGTTGCCACATATAAACAGGGCTTCTCCTTGATTGTAATATTTAATACTGTCCTTTTCAGATTCATTTAAATCTATTAGTTTGGCTAAATCATCAACTGCTTGTTTTCTTAATCCCATAACTAAATAATATGAGGCATTATCAAATATAGCCTTACCATGAATAATCATATTTGGAGCTGCAAAATCAGTTGGTTGTTGCGTAATGATAATTGTTCCTGTGTTGTATTTTCTTGAACGTCTTTGAATTTGAGCTAAAAATTCTGCTCCTAATTCATTTCTACTTGATAATAAAACATGTGCTTCATCAACCATCATAACTGTATTGACATCTTTATCTAAGCATAAGCCCCAGGCATATTTTAAAATATTGAAAAATAAAGCATTTTTTATATTTTCATCACTGTTCATTAACTCTCTAATATTAAATACGATGAAGTCACTATTTATTTTTAAGGTTGTATGACCAGTAAAATAATAGCGTAATTCTTTTGTTAATGGTCTTATTTTTAATTCAAGTCTTTCGATAACATCTCTTTCTCTTGTTGCGTCTGGCATAGATAATATTTTACCTTTTATGGTTGCATAAACATCATCAAATGTTGGAAAATCTGCTCCTGTCAAAGTTGTAAAATCAGTGTCAAAATCTATACGATATCTTTTATATGTATCTTGTACTATTTCACTAAACATTGTTAAAACATCTTCTTCAATGTCAGGATATAAATATTTCATAAAGGCTTTTAATTGTTGAAGAGTTCTCGTTAAAATAGTATAACCTAATCCTTGAGATATCTCCTCTTCATCAGCATCAACCACTACTTCTAGAGGGTTGACCATTCCAAACTCTCCACCTTTTCCTAAGTCTAAGAAGTCTCCTCCTAAAGGGCGAGCCATTTCTTCTAATTCGCCTTCTGGGTCTATACATACAACTTTACATCCGTTTCTAAGATGTGTTCTAAGTAGTAATTTAGCAGCGGTTGATTTTCCGGAACCAGAAGTACCAAGTAAGATCATATTGGCATTGTTTCGGTTATGTTCCTTTTTTATTTGATACAGGAATTGATTAAATAAGACTACTCCTCCAGAAAAATCAACACCAAATAAAGTTGCATTTCCAGGATCTTTAATTGAATCAAAAACAAAAGGATACATAGCTGCGACAGTAATAGATGGTATTGGTGTTCCAATTCTCGCTTCTACGTCTTGTTTAGGGAAAATTGGAATAATTGATTTTAAAACCTTTTCTTGCTCAAACATTAAACTTATTCCACGCATGCCAAGAGCATCTAAAAATGTTCTAACTTGCATTTTTTTAATCTCTAAGTCTTCTTTAGAATCAGCACTTATCATAACATGCATTTGAAAATCAAAAATACGAGCTTGAGTTGCAGCAAGCATAGATATGAATTGCTCTAATGATTCATAATCTTGACGCAAGCGTTCTTGAGTTGTTTTATCTCTTTCATTTTGATATCTTAATTTTAAATCTGCTATCTCTTTATTTAACATTTTTTGAAGTGTACTAAACTCAATAGGTATATGTTTAATTGCTACTTTAACACCACTAATGCTTGTGATATCTGCTAGATATCCTATATATACACTTTTGGGAAAACTAATGATGGTCATAATAGTGCAAAATTTCCCACCTAATGTAAATTCAGTTGGCTTAAACTCCATTCCTTTTGGAGCTATTTCACTTTTTATCGCCATTAGTTCATCACCGTCCCAAAATTAGTATGTGCCCCACCGTTTAGAAAGTTATCTAAAATCATACGTAAGTCATCATTTGATGTTTGTGAAGAATTTAAACCAGAATTAGCAAGGCCACTTATTAAAGTGTGAAGTTTTTTCTGGATTAATTCCATTCTTTTTTCTTTAAATATAATAAAGTACTCGGTATCTACAACATTATACTCTGCACTCATAAACATATTTGCTTTATTAATATCTTGCATAATTAGTTTCTTTTGAATATTGCTACTGGTACCATTATATAAAATTTGTAATTGTGATAAATATACACTTATATCTACTGGTCTATCTGCGATTAGTAACCAAAACTCAAAGTTAATAGAATTATAAAAGTTTCTTAAATTACCAATAATAGCATTTTGTAACCCTTGATCAGCAATAAAAATATTTCGAGGATGAACTTTTACACCTGTTACAAATTCCCCATTATCTAACTCTATCATTCCATTTAAAATTTGTTTTACAGGAAGCCAATCTTCGCTAAATCCATAATTACTCTTCGACATCATAGCACCATCCTTTCCATACATACCTTCTTGGCTCGTTATAGAAGGTATAAACATTTATAATAAATTGCAGTACATTATGATAATACGGTACTGGCATTACTAAAAAACCTGTTATTAAAGCCGGTGATAATACTAAAACCATTACGCCTAGATTAGCACTTTGAATAGCCACTAACAAAACTAGAGTTATAATAACTCCTGGAACAAATATTGCTAAATCAAGAGCATTGAAAAATCCTAAAATCAATAATGATTTTTTGGAGTTGGCTGGAATTAAATAATTATTCAAACTAATCACTCCTATTTTTACTTATTCATTATAACACATTTATTTTCATAGGGGTAGATATAACTTTAATTTTGATAAAGAAAAAAGTAATAAAGATTAATTTATTACTTTTTAGTGCTATTTTCTTCCTAATTGTTTTGATTCAATAATGCTTTTTCTAGTATCAAGTTCATCTTCTTCGTCTTCTAAACTAATAATATATCTAATAGCATTTTCGTCTTCTTCTTTTATTTTTTCACCATTTGGTCCAAGAATACTTTCAATAGTTGTACTTTTACCTATAACACTACTAAATACCGCATTTTGTCTTCTGATTAAAGCAATTAATCTACATTTTTGAAATACAAAATCGGCATTTTCTAGAATATATTGTTTTTTTATTTGGAATAGGATATTTTGAAGCATTTGTAATTCATTCCAACTTTTATAGAATGCTTCAAATGCTCTACTATCACTAACATCTAATCCTGAAGTTGATGCAAAATACTTTAGAACTTGTTTATGTGCTTCTTCATAACTTGTGCCATTTTTTAGTTGAGAATTAATTATGATTTGATAAGCAGGACTATTTACTTTTTGATTAAATGCATCAATCGAGCCAAAAGCATTACATCTTGCTAGACAATCAATTATTTTATAATCAGTGTCATTACATGCATCTTCTTTTCTCCAAAGATTAGTTATCTCTTTAAAATTTCCTAACAATTCTTCTAAAATAGGCAAAACCGCATTTTCTCTTCCTACTATGTCATTTGCCCATTCATAAATAATTTCTGGCACACTTCTTCTATAACGCATTTATTATTT
>CAYMVR010000009.1:5425-15655 GCA_964393945.1 uncultured Muribaculaceae bacterium
CTTTATACTCTTGTTCATCGCCTTCTCTTAAATCATGTTCGAATAATTTTAGATTCTCTTTAACAGATAAATCACCATATTTTTTAATAGCATCTCTCATAGCTTGATGATCAGCAGGTCCTCCGGTACGTTGTATAATTTTTTCTTGATCTAGTTTTACATCTGAATATTGTGCTGCTACTAATTGCATTTCTCTGGCTGCTTGAACAATAAGGTCTGCTTTCTGTCCACGTTCTGTTCTAACATATCCATCAAATGCTGCTTTGGCGGCGTTTTTATTTATTTCTGCTTGTGCTTTAGAAATACCATATTTTTGTAAAATGTCTGCATCAGACATTCCTTTTGCTTCATCTGCTTTAATTTGCGATAAAAGACCATCTGCTTCCTTTAATTTTGATTGAGTATCAGAATATGCTTTTTTCTTATTCCAAGCACCTTCCATAGTATCAAATTGACTCTTAATTTGATCTGCCATCTCTTTAGTACGTGTTAATTTAGCTGTATCAAAATCTCCTGCACCAGCCCAGTCAGCAATTTCAACTTTACGATCATGTAAGAATTTAGCCACTGTTGGCGCTGCTTGTCTTGCTCTATAAATTATATCTGGTTCATGATCTCCTTGTTTCATGTTTTTAGCATAACTCTCATAATCTTGTTTTCGAGCCTGAGCAGCTGCTTGTCTTTTTCTTTGTTTATTAATTACATCTTCAACTGCATCATGAGTATTCGTTTTTAAATCAGAAGGTTTTTTATATTCTTTTCCAGCAACATTATAGGCACTTTTTAAACCACCTAAAACACCACTTTTAAATCTGTTGGCCATATTTAAGCCTTTTCTCCAGCCTTCTGCATCTTTATCTCTAGCAGTATTAAATGCTTTGGTTGCTCCTGTTGCAATAGCACCAACTGTACTTAAACCTCGCATAGCACTTCCAAGAACATTATATTTACCACCATCAAGTCCAGTTATTTCTTTGATTATTTCTGGTGCTTGTTTTACAAATAGTATAACACCAACTATTAAAAACATTTGAGCAAATAGTGCTACTTGCCAACCTCCTGCGCCAGTAAATAATGGTGCTAACATACTTGGGAAGTTTTGAATAATAATCTTAATAACTAAGACTGCAAAGAATAAAATTGCTAAACGAATAAAAACTTCAGCATATGTAGATATTGTTGCTTTTACCCAATTGTTAAATGTTTTACTTCCTTGTTCATTTGGTAAAAGCCTTGCTAAAATTGGAAGTGGTGCAATAAGTTCATATACAGCAAGTTTTACTGAACGTACGGCTATATCAAAACAATAACTTAATAATACAAATAATACAAATGCACCTGCAATTGTCGATATTAGCCAGTAATAAGTTAATGGCCCACTTCCAACAACATATTTGTTTAAGTTAGTTATAGCATATAAATTATTATTATCTTGCATTATTTTCCAAAATTCTTGGAAAGTAACTTCTCTATCAGATAAAGATATTTTTATACTGTCGCAATTATAGCCATTAGGATAATCTTCACTAAGACCTACTCTTTCACACTGAGAGTAATCTGGATGGAGAAAGGCTTCTAAAACCCCAGTTGCTATGGTAGTTCCTCCACTAAGTATAACAGTGTTAGTGTCTTCAGATTCAGTACCGACACTAACAGTATTGCCTAAAATTAGACTTCCGATAGTATTTTTTGTTAATAAAGCACTTTGAAAGCCCATTGCAAACTCAAATATAGTAGGTATAACCGCTATTAAAACGACTGATATTATAACATCCCTAATGATTGTAACTGGAGACTTCTTTCCTTTTAAGGCTTCATCAGGATTTACTAATGATTTTAAAAGAGAATAAGCAACTAAAAATAATACTACAACGCCAATAATAGTATAAATTCTTCTAACTAAGTTTTGCATTTCAAAACCATTGCCTAAAATATTAGCATTACATAATACTAATATTATTTGATATACCCAGCTTACTAAAGAATAAACCATAGCATCTATAGTAAGAAGCATTCCAAAGACAAATGCCTGTAGCGCTTCTAATCCAGCTTCTATCATATTAAAGACCTCCTATTTTTATTTTTAAATTCCTATGCCACATGTTCCGTGAGTAGAAATAATTCCTAATACTCTTAATATAAAATTAATTAATAATGGTAAAAAGAATATTATCACTACGATAATTAAACGTTTTATTGTAGTTTGTGTCGCTTTTTTTATAGCATCTTGATTGCTTGCTGCGACGGCTTTGACATATTCAACTATAGTAAGTACTAATACCATAATTATAGCAGCATACTTTATTAAATTAAAGGCAAAATTTAAGTAATATGCAGGATCGTTTTTATTATCAATATCCCCTAATAAAGTATCACAAGAAGATGGTTTAAAATCAAGATTAGGGTTTACATTTGATGGCTCTAAACCCACAATTTTATCTGGATTTACTACACTTGGTGCAGTTTCATTTGATGTTGTTCCATCCTCATTAATACTGCTATCTATGCTTGTTACTGTATCTTCTCTACCATAAACTACACATTTACCATTTGCCCCATCACTACATGTTGAAACAATTTTAAATTTTCCCTTTTCAAAATTTGTATATAGAGTAGTAGAGCACTCTGTTAGTTCACCACTTGATATTTCATATTTTTCATTAGTATTTGTTGTAAAGTTTGATGTATTATCACTATATTTATTATATATTAGACTACTTGGTGCGTCAGCTTGATTTTGAGAACCACCAGAGCCTGTAGTTTTTTTATAAGAACATCTTAAAGTACTTTTTTTAGTCTCCGTATTTGGTTTAGATGTATCTTTAGTAACATATCTTCTGATACCAGAATTCTCAATGTACTTTGCTTCATGACATTGAAGGCCTAACGTTTCAGCATCACAAGCAGCCTCTAAATTAAAGCCTTGCCTAGCTCCGCCTGATGGCATTGCTAAATAATTAACATATACTTTTTCTGGGCAAGAAAACTCTTTGCCATTTTTTTCAAAAAAATTGTTAAATTTTAAAGAATTATAGTGAGCAAGTTCTCCATATTTGCCTAAACTAGCATACCCACTTACATCTTCAATACTAGATAATTTATTATCTTTAATAATTACCTCAAATCCGTAGTTGGTAGAACCCACAAAACCTTCTTGAATATATTCATAAGAGCAACGACCTTCACTTACTATGTACTTTCCTGTTGCTTCATCAACTTCATATTCTTCAGCATAAACTTTAGGTATAAATATGAAAGCGCTTAATAAAATGTAAATTAAAATATTTTTTTTCATAATTATCCCCCTTAATCGCCTAAACTATGGCAGGTACTATCATTTGGATCTAGCATGCATCTAGTACAGTCCCAGAATGTTCCTTTATATACTTCATTTTTATCTATCATATCAACAATAAATCCTAGAATTGAAGGAATAAAGAATATAACAATTCCTGCAATAGTACGTATAATTAGAGATTTGGCTGCTGTTTTTATTTCATCATCTTTACTTGCAATTATAGCTTTCGTAAAATCAATAGTACCAAATATCATTAAAATTATAGGTACTAAAATTTTTAAAACGTAAAATATCCATCCTAATGTTGTAAAAATTCCTTGAACCGCACCAGAACAAAAATTATCCAAGTCAACTGTTGGATTATCAGATGTACCGCCTTTATTTTGATACTCATCTCTTATTTCTTGCATTTTATTTGTTGCTTCTTCACATTTAGCATTGTTTTTATATCTAGGGTCATTACAATATTTTTCATAATCGGCTTTAGCAGCAATATACCTACTATCGCTTTCATATTCATTTACTTCTGGTTGCTCTATTTCTCCATTTGCAGTTGATTCACCTTTATTTAATTTTAGCGTATCATAATAAGTCCCTTTAGTAAGAGATATATTAGTAATTTTATTATTTGTAGCATCTACTAAAGCATATATTTCGCTTGGGCACTTAAAAGCATTACCACTTTTAAATGATGATGGTAATAGTGAAACTCCTGAAGAAACTACGGATAAATTGTTACTAGAGCAACTAACGCCACTATTGCTGACATTACATGTTACTTTAGTATTAGTGGTATTTCCAGGAGTGTTATATGAAGCTTCATATACACATGTTCCTTTTATATTATTTGGTGTTTCAGTTTCTGTTTGTGGTTTTACATAAAAGCCATTATTGACACTAATAACTAATTCTCTTTCATTATTATTTGTATAATCACTTAGTTTAGTAGTAGATACAGGTGTGATACTTCTATCTGCTAAGCTTCCTTCTAAACTTTTGAACATAATATAAGGGCAAGTCTTCTTTTCATAATACTTTTGCATTTCTTCAGCTGTAAAATTATCTTTTAAATCATTCATTGTGCCCGCTCTGTTCCCATCACTATCAAATACACCAACTTGAGAATGCCTATTACTGCCTTTTCTATAATTCAAAGAGTCAGTTGGGATATATTCATGTGTAACACTTTTATCATCATAATAGGTTACCTTATATTTAATATATTGTGATTGGTCTTTATTTATATAAACTTTTCCATATTCACAATGCATTAATTCTTCTTTGGCGTTGGCGCTATTTATGAAGACAAAACATAGTAATATAACATATAACACATAACCTAATTTTTTCATAAATTCCTCCAACTTCTAAGTAATTTTAATAGAACTTAAAATTAATCACAATAATTATAACAAATTTTAATGTAAAAAACTAGATAAAAATCATTTTTTAAGTCTTTTATTATTGCTTATTTTGGAATTTTAATTATATAATAGAATAAAGTTTTTTGAGGTGAAGTTTATGAAGCAAGAAATAAGCAAATATCAAAATATACATCTTATAGGAATTGGCGGCGCTAGTATGTATGCGATTGCTGCACAATTACATCATGATGGTAAAAATGTAACTGGTAGTGATTTAGTTAAAAGTGGTAACATAGAGGCTTTAGAAAAACTAGGTATAAATATAGTAATTGGACATGATACCAAATTATTAAAGGATGTACAGTTAGTTATATATACAGCAGCAATAAGTGATGATGATGTTGAGTTAGTTTATGCTCGTGAACATAATATAGAAACTATTGAAAGAGCGGCTTTCTTAGGAGAATATACAAAAGATTATGAAAATTTAATATGTATTAGTGGTACCCATGGTAAAAGCACAACTACAAGTATGGTGGCAAGTGTTTTTCTAGAGGCTAATCTAAACCCTACTATTCAAATTGGAGCTAGTTTAAAAAAAATAAATGGTAATTACTTTATTGGTGGAAAAAAATATTTTATTTTAGAAGCTTGTGAATATGTTGATTCTTTCTTACATTTTCATCCTACTAGTGAGATTATTCTTAATATAGATAATGATCATTTAGATTATTTTAAAAATGTTGGTAATACAATACATTCATTTAAAAAATATGTAGAATTATTACCAGAAGATGGATTTTTAGTTGTAAATATTGATGATAAAAATACTAAAGAACTAATTAATTTAAGAAAAAATGTTACGACTTATGGTATTGAAAATAAAGAAGCTAAAGTTCAAGCTAAAAATATTACTCTATCTGATTTTGGTTTTCCTTCATTTGAATGTTTTGTTAATAATGAATACTTGGATACATTTACTTTAAGTGTAATGGGTAAACACAATGTTTTAAATGCACTTGCTACTATTAGTATGGCTCTTAATTACAATATTCCTATAAAACATATAAAAAAGGCTTTAAAAGAATTTACGGGTGTTGGTAGACGTTTTGAATATTTGGGTGAATATAAGGGTGTGCATATTTTTGATGATTTTGCTCATCATCCAACAGAAATTAGATCTACTTATAATTCCTCAAAAAGAATTAAACATAATAAGACTTGGGCAGTTTTTCAATCTCACACATATAGCAGAACAGTTCAACATTTAGAGGATTTTGCAGAAATTTTAGCTAAATTTGATAATGTTATAATTTGTGATATTTATCCAGCTCGAGAAGAAAATATTTGGAATGTTAAAGAAAGCGATTTAGTTAATTTAATAAGTAAAGAAAATAAGAATGTTATACATATTCCTACTTATGATAAAATTGCGGAGTATTTAAAAGAAAATGTTAAAAAAGATGACTTAATAATTACAATTGGCGCTGGCCCTGTTAATAAAGTTGCACAAATGTTATTAAAAGAAAACAACTAATATTAATTAGCTGTTTTTTGTTGTAATATTTTTTCATATTCATTTAAAATATTTAGAAATTCTTCTTCTGTTTTGGCTTTGCATATTTTTTCTTTATATATTTTCCCTTCAGGCATGCCTTTTAAATATGCCAACGCGTGAGTTCTTATTTCTAATAAGGCTATATGGGAATTCTTATCTTGTTTTAATAATTCATAATGTTTTTTTATCATTGCTATTTTCTCTATATTAGTTGGTTCAGGAATAATAATACCATGTTCTAAATATTCTAGACATCTTTTAAAAATCCAAGGATTACCTAAAGCAGCTCGACCTATCATAACAGCATCACAACCAGTATATTCGAGCATTCTTTTGGCATCAAGAGGTGTTGTAATATCCCCATTACCAATTACCGGAATAGAAACGCTTTCTTTAACTTTTTTTATAATATCCCAATCGGCACTACCACTATAACCTTGTGATCTTGTTCTAGCATGAATGGCAATGGCACTGGCACCACTCTTTTCACAAACTTTAGCTACTTCTACAGCATTGATATTTTTTTCATCCCAGCCACTTCTAATTTTAACAGTTACAGGAACTGAGACACTTGCTACAACATTTTTTACTATTTCACCTATTTTTTCTGGGTTCTTTAAAAGTGCACTTCCTGCTTGAGCTCTTAGCGCTACTTTAGGGACAGGACATCCCATGTTGATATCAATAATATCAGGATGCATATTTTCTTCAATAAATTTGGCAGCATTAACAAAAGTTTTTACATCACTACCAAATATTTGCTGCGCTATAGGCCGCTCTTCATCACTCATTTTTAATAAATCTATTGTCTTGTCATTACCATAGGTTATAGCATTCGAACTTACCATTTCTGCGTATACTAATCCTACACCCATTTCTTTTACAATTTTCCGATAAGATGTATTTGATACCCCAGCCATTGGGGCTAATACTAATCTGTTTTTTATTTCGACATTACCTATCTTCCAACTCATAATGCCCTCACTCCTATTTTGTAATTTCTACTTCGTCTCCATTTTTTAACATAAAGCAATTAGCATCATCACGATCAATGTGAATTTCAAAGAAACCATTTGGTTTTACTTTAACAAAAGCTTCCATTTCTCCACCTTTATCATTTTTTACTTTTAGCTTTACTAAGTCTTCGTTCTTAAGTCCCAATTCCTCAGCTTTTTTATCATTCATATGAACGTGTCTTTCAGCAATAATGCAAGCGTTTTCTAGAGTTACTTCATACTTTGGTGTAGATAAAGTTATAGTTTCGCTATCTTCTAGGTCTCCACTTTCTCTAACTGGAGGTTTAACTCCTAAAATATAAGCGTCACTACTTGCAACTTCTACTTGATTATAACTTCGACATGGTCCAATAAGTCTAACATTTTCAAGTTGACCTTTTGGTCCTTTAATTGTTAATGTTTGCATAGCAGCAAATTCTCCTATTTGATTTAAGGGTTGTTTCATGGATAGTGGTTCATCAAATAGTTTATCATACATTTCTTTTGTTAAATGAACGTGTCTATTGCTTATTGCTATTGTTCCCATTATTTTTTCATTTTTTTCCATTATTTTTCCTCTTTCTTTTTCTTTATTAATTTATTAATTATTTTATTTTTATCTTTTTTACTTTTTCTATATTCTTCTAGATAGTCTTGAAAATGTAAATGACCTCCAAAACTATTAAAGAAGTGGTATTTTTCATGTCTTTTTTCTTTGTTTTCTTTTATTCTCATTTTTAATTCTTCATATTTTATTTCAAAATTGTTAGATTTAGCATATTCTTTTAATTTAAAGAACATTTTGGTTGACTTAATGTAATCGATAACTATTAAGCCAAAGAAAACTCCTAATACAAATGAAAATGATAAATTATTCGCAAACCAATTTAACATTCTATCAACAGGACTTGCTAAAAAGAAATAATATAGTGCTCCCATTATAGTCCAGATTAAAGAAAATGTTGGACAGATAATTCCTTTATAGTTAAATGGTCTATTAGAATAATCCCACAATTTAATGCCATCACGAAGAAAGAAAAAACCACCAATTAACTCAAGAATTGTCATGGTAATACCCATTAAAACAATATTTAAATACCATGGATAATCGATAAAAACAGTATAAATAAGTGTTAAAAAGCATAAGCCAAAACCATATATAGGTAAATAAGGCCCTACTAAAAAACCAGGATTAATCCATTTTTTATGGGCAATTCTTCTAAAAAATAATTCTAATACCCATCCTAGGGTACTTCCAATAAAAAATAAAAATAAATATTTTAGAAATAAACTCATAATACTACCTCAATTTGTATTATATCATAATTCACACTATTATTGGCTTTTTTTCAAACTAAAAAGAGAGTTTTACTCTCCTAAACCTAGTTTTTCTTTTAGTTCATTTACAACTTCGAGTTCACTAAACGGATATTTTGTTCCTTTAATGTCTTGATACTCTTCATGGCCTTTGCCAACTAAAAGGATTAAATCGCCATCTTGGGCATTAGTTATAGCATATTCAATAGCATCTTTACGATTTGGTATTTCAATATATTTGGCTCCTACTTTGTCTAATCCTACTTTAATATCATTGTTAATAGAACTTATTTCCTCAAATCTTGGATTATCTTCAGTGATAATACACAAATCACTTGCACTACCAATGATACTTCCTAAGCTATATCTTCTTTCTTTAGGACGATTTCCTCCACCGCCAAAGACACTTATTAAACGTTTAGGTTTATAATCTCTTAAAGTTTTCACAAGTCCTTGCATTCCATCTTCAGTATGAGCATAATCTATTAAAACTTTAAACTTTGATGTTATAAGAGCAGTTTCCATTCTTCCTCTAACCTTTGCTTTTAATAGAGCTTCTTTAGCTTTAGCCATATCAATTCCTAAACTGAAACAAACCATTATAGCACATGTAGCATTGTAAATATTAAATTCCCCAGGTATACTTATTATAAAGCTATCTTTTATAACGCCTGTAGTAGTAAATTCACTACCTAAAAAGTTGGAATCATTAATTAAATTAATACTATCAACTTTCAAATCTGCAGTATTATTTACACCATAACTAGAAATTTCTGCTTCAGCATTTTTTAGAACTTCATCTAAATATTTTGAATCATTATTTACAATAATTTTTTTACTATTTAAAAACAATTTATTTTTACAAGAGATGTATTCTTCTTGACTTCCATGTTCTCCAGGACCTATATGGTCTGTTGTAATATTAGTAAGTACTCCAATATCAAAAGTTATTCCTACTAATCTATTTAATTTAAAAGATTGACTAGAGCATTCCATAACTACGTGAGTAATTCCAGAATCAACCATGTCCTTAAAAGCTTTATGGATTTCATAAGATTCTGGTGTTGTGTTGTTAGTATGAACTATCTTATCATCATATTTAATGCCAATACTTCCAATTAAACCACATCTAATACCAGATGCTTCTAACATATCTTTAATCATAAAAGTTGTTGTTGTTTTGCCAGTTGTTCCAGTAACACCAATAGTAGTTAGTTCTTGAGCCGGATGTTTAAAGAAATTTGCTGACATATAGGATAAAGTTACTCTTGCATCATCAACTTTAATTATGGTTACATCACCATGAATATTGACCATTTTTGATACAACAATTACACTTGCTCCTCTGCTAATTGCTTCAGGAATATAATCATGTCCATCTGTTGCGTATCCAATTAAGGCTATAAAGACATCGCCTTTTTCAACTTTTCTACTATCATATTTAATATCGTGAATTTCAATATCAACATTTCCTTGTAGAAGGGTATAATTTATATTATTCAATAATTCTCTTAAACTCATATTTATTTTTTCTCACTTTCTTTTTTGAATTATTCGATTTCAGTTACATCAATAACACTTTCAAACACAAAGTTACTTGGACCTTTCATATATAATTCGTCATTATACTCTATTTCTATTAGTCCACCAATTTGTTCTACTGTGCATTTATTACTAGTAAGTCCTAAACGAGATGCT
>CAYMVR010000010.1:0-15188 GCA_964393945.1 uncultured Muribaculaceae bacterium
CCAAAATTTATTTAGAATGTATAATAAATTATCTGGTATGACAGGTACTGCTAAGACAGAAGAAGAAGAATTTAGAAATATATATAATATGTATGTTATTCAAATACCTACTAATAAACCTGTTGTACGTGAAGATTTAGCTGATTTAGTGTATGCTACTAGTAAGGCTAAGTATGAAGCAATTATTAGAACTGTTAAAGAAATTCATGAAACTGGTAGACCTATTCTTATTGGTACTATTAGTGTTGAAGTTAATGAATATTTAAGTTCATTACTTAAAAAAGCAGGACTTCCTCATGAAGTGCTAAATGCTAAAAACCATGCTCGTGAAGCAGAAATTGTTGCTAAAGCCGGAGAAAAAGGTGCTATTACACTGGCTACTAATATGGCTGGTCGTGGTACAGATATTAAACTCGGTGAAGGTGTAAAAGAATTAGGTGGTTTATGCGTAATTGGTACAGAACGCCATGAATCTCGTCGTATCGATAATCAGTTGCGTGGTCGTGCTGGTCGTCAGGGTGACCCTGGTATGAGTCAATTCTTTGTTTCGTTCGAAGATGATTTAATGCGTCGTTTTGGAACTGATCGTATTAAAGTTATGCTTGAAAATTTAGGTGTTGGAGATCAAGCAATTCGTAGTAAAACTCTTACTCGTTCAATTGAGTCTGCTCAAAAGAAAGTTGAAGGAAACAACTACGATATTCGTAAAAGTTTACTTGACTATGATAATGTTTTAAATGAACAAAGAGAAATTATATATGCTAGACGTAATGAGGTTTTAGATTTAGAATCAATCCATGAACGTATAATTGAAACATTTAAAAATACTATTGCGGATATTTGTGAAGAACATTTAGAACCAGAAGGTTACTTAACTGATTCTGATAAAGATGAAATTATAGAATACTTAAATAATAATTTCCTTAAAAAACATGATGTTAAATTTGTAGATATTAAAGATTTAAATGATGATGAAACAGTTAAATATCTTACTGATTTAGTTATTTCTGATTATGAAGATAAAATTAAAGATATTCCAGTTAGTGATGACTTTGAAAAGGCAATTACTCTTCGTGTAATTGATTCTAATTGGGTTGAACATATGAGTACTATGGAACATTTAAAAGAAGGTATTGGACTTCGTGGTTATGGCCAAGTAAATCCAATTCAAGCCTATACAATGGAAGGCTTTGAATTATTTGATGAGTTCTTAACTAGAATTGATAGACAAATAGCAACATTCTTACTTAATGCTGAAATTCGTCAAAACATTGAACGCAAACAAACTTTAGAAGGTCATGCGAATGATGGCAAAGAGAAAGAAAAAGGTACTCCTAAAAAGTCTAATAAAGTAGGAAGAAATGATCCATGTCCTTGTGGAAGTGGCAAGAAATATAAAAATTGTTGTGGAAAATAATTAAATGAAACAAGAATAATTATTCGAAATGAAACATATTCCAAGAATGAAATGTAAGGATTCAGTAATTAAATATACTGATGAGAGTTCTACATTTAGTTGTATGGAGTCAAAACCTTTTCCGCGCGTATATGCAAGAAGAAAAGGCGAAAGTCCTACGTCAAGAGTAAGAAGAAAATGTGTTCTTAAGGAATAGCAAATGAAGAGATTAATAATGAATATTTTAATTCTGTGGAATTTCAACAAATTAATTGATTAAATAAGAGCGTTAACAGGTATAATGCTCTTTTATTTATATATGGAGTGTAATTAAGATTAATAATATATTTTATGAAAAATAAAAACTACATATTAAGTATGTTAATTTTGTCATGGAATAAAATGATTAAAATAACATAATATAAGATTATTTTTATAATTTAATCAAATTATCTACATTAAAACACAAAATTAGTTGTAAAAAGCCTAAACTTAAATTTTTTAGATATTGACATATAATCTTGACTTTGCTATAATAAGCTTTATCTAATGGGGGTTTTTATATGAATAATGAAATTATTAATTTTGCTGGATTGTTTGGATTGGTGCAAAAACCACCTGTAAGTTTTGCAGAGTTATTAGAAAATAATTGGGTAGCAAAAAATATGTATCCTAGCAAAGAAGCCTGGGAAAGTTTAGGCTTTGTGTTTTTAGATAATCCAAGTAATAATTATGTGTATGACGTAAAATGTCCAGAAGGATGGATTATGAGAAAAAAAGAATATGCTGAAATAATTGAAATTATAGATGAGAAAGGAAGATTAAGAGGATCTTTGACTCCTCATATGCAAGGGCCTTTTATGTGTTTACGTAATCGTTATGAAGTTTGCTCTACGTATTATAAAGATGAAGGTATTGAGGAAGTGTATTTTGGAAATGCTACAGAAAAACTTTATGTTGCTGGTACAATTCAAGAAAGACCTGGTATGAGTGAAGAAGAAAGTCAGGCTTTATATGAAAAACTATCTTTATTAAGAGCTATGGCTGAAAAATATGCTCAAGATAATTTTCCGGATTGGAAAAATCCACTCCTTTATTGGGATTATAGTAGAGATATTTCACAAAGTAGGGTATAATTATTAATAAACTGTCCTTAAAGGATAGTTTTTTTATCTTATAGGAGATTGCATCTTCTTTAAATTGAACAAAATAATGTTTGACATACATATATTTGCGTGATATATTGATATTGTAGGCTAAGGGGTGCTAATAAGACTATACATTGAACAAAAAAATTATAAATGATAAAAAAAGTACGGGAGTGACTCTCGGAATTTAAGCCAGTGGATTGGTAGTTACGAAATCAGTGAAGCAAAAAATATTAATCGTGTGGTTAATGATGGTTTAATAAATGACTTGTCATTTTTGAATCTTTTGTTCTGTTTAGGATTTTCATTTCTATGTTTAGCAACTACACATTTAGGTAAAAATAATAAATAAGAATAGTATTTATAATTGGAAAGTTGGATGATTTTTATGGATTTAAAAAAAATAGAAAAATTTATTGATAAGCAGAGTGTTAGTTTTATAAGTTCAATTGATAGTGAAAATTATCCTAATATTAAAGCAATGCTTAAACCTAGAAAAAGAAATGGTTTAAAAGAATTTTATTTTTCTACTAATACTTCATCTATGAGAGTAAAACAATATTTAAAGAATAATCATGCTAGTATATATTTTTATCATAAAGGGTTGATTAAGTATGAAGGTGTCATGTTGATAGGAAAGATAGAAGTGTTGACTGACCAAGAAACTAAGAACAGACTGTGGAGAACTGGCGATACAATGTTTTATAAAAAGGGAGTTACAGATACAGATTATTGTGTTTTAAAAATTTACTGCTACAAGTGGTAGATATTATTGTGATTTAAAGACGGAAAGTTTTGATATAAATTAATTAACTCTAGAAATGTTTCCTGTTATAATTGATTTTTAAATTATAAAATGGAAATGTGAAAGGAGGATATTATGCGTAGAAAGATAATTATTGTTGGTATTTGTTTGTTGGTAATTTGTTTTCTAATTTTTATTTTAGTTATAAATAATGAAAATGATGATTCTGAAGTTTCCAAAGATGAAATAGCACTAAAAATAAGATTAGATACTGATGAAGATATTGGTCTTTTAGTTTATGATTATACTGTTGGTGGAAACGAATTTAGTGGTGGTATATCTAATGCTGATAAATCTTTAATGAAGCGTAATAGTTTAGTAATTCAAACTATGAATAAACAAGTAGATTTTAATAATTTATCTGATATAAATGATTTAACAATAAGATTTACGATTATAACTGAATATGTAGATCCTAATTATGAAAATATATATCCGGAAGAATTAACAAAAGTAATAGAAACACCAATTTCTCTTGATGCTCATTATGGTGAGCAATATTTTATTACTATTAGTGGAAACAAAATAAGTGGATATGAAGCAAATATAGGAAAATAATATAACTCAACCATAGGTTTGTAGAGTTTTTAAAGTACTTTTGATAAATTGTTATCGAAAGGAGAATATTATGAATCAAGAACGTATAGGGAAATTTATTTTAGAATGCAGAAAAGAAAAAGGCTTAACTCAAGAACAATTAGCAGAAAAATTGGGAATATCAGATCGTGCTGTTTCTAAGTGGGAACGAGGCCTAAATATGCCTGATGTTTCTTTATTTGAATCATTATGTATGGAACTTAATATTTCTATAAATGAGTTAATATCTGGTAAGAAAATAAAAAATGATGATTATAAAAGAATAGCAGAGCAAAATTTAATTGTGTTATTTTTAGATAGAAAAAAATGCTTATTTCTTAAAGTAGTATCTGAAATATTAATTGTTTTTGGAATAATTATTATGTTATCTTTACCTGATATTTTAAAAATGACTTTGATTCAAAATATAGTTGTACGAATAATAGGATTATTTATATTTGGGTGTGGAATTTTTTTAGAGTATTATATTAGAAAAATAACTAATAAGATGAAAAAATAAAAAATAGAAGAAATTATGTAGCAAATTAAACCATAGGTATGTGTAATTTAATGAATAAAAATGATAGAATTATTCTTGAAATGAGGGATAATATGAATCAAGAGCATATTGGAAAATTTATTGCAGGAGCAAGAAAAGAAAAAGGCTTAACTCAAGAGCAATTAGCAGAAAAATTAGGCGTAAGTATAAATGCAGTTAGTAAATGGGAACGTGGAATATGCTTAATGGATATGTCTTTATTAAAACCATTAAGTAACTTATTAGATGTTTCTATTAATGAAATACTTGCAGGTGAAAAAATAAGAGATGAGGAATTAAAAAATAAAACAGATGAAAATATCATTAATTTAACTGAACTTTATGATTTGAAATCGATTAAGAAAGGCACAATAGCATTTACATTTGTATTATTATTTTTCTTGTTATATTTTGCTAAAAAGAAGATGGATACTTTACCTATTATAATTATTTGGTTTGTTTATAATTTAAGTTATACTTTTAATAAATATCAATATGTAAAAGATAGAAAGTATTTTATTTATGTTTTACTGTATGGGATGGGTTTAATAACAACTTTAATTTTGTTTTTTATGGGATAATTTATCGCTTGAAGATAGAAAAGGAAACAATATAATTATTCGTTTCCTTTTAAAATATAAAAATCCATAAACATATTTGCTCTTTTTTTGGTATAATTGAATAGAGAGATAAATTGCTCTTAATGGAGGGAATATAATGAGAAAATGTTTAAGATGCGATGCTGAAATGATTGAAGATTTAGATGTAAAAGTTGAAGGTGCTGCTTATGGCATTAAGATTACCAAACAAGGAATTTTTAAAGACAATTTAGGAAAAGCGTTATGTGCTGTTTGTCCAGAATGTGGTTATACTGAGGTTTATATTCAAGATACCAGTAAAATTAAAAAAACATTTTTAGATAAAAAACAAAACTAAAATTTAGGAGTGGAAAAAAATGTTTAATTTGAAAAAAGAAAAAATAAAGAAAAATGTATTCTTAACTTTATCTATAATTTCTGCTTTTATATTTATTGCAGGAGTAACGTGTACTATTATGGGTGATAATAGTCCGATTAAGTTTATAGTAAATAATAGCCCTATAAAATTAATAGTACCCCCTGCTTTAATATTTTTTGTAACTTTTGCCTTATATCGAAATAGTAAAAAAGCAATAGAAGAAAATACAAAATAGTTCTTAAATTAATATTTATTCTTAGGTAGCCTATTAAGCCATTGTTAATTATGATAATAGGTAATAAAATGGTTCTTGAGGATGAGATATATTTTATGCAAGATAAAAAAAGTTTTGGTAAATATATTGCTGAAAAAAGAAAAGAAATTAAAAGAAGAAGAATTAAAAAGAAAAAGAGAAGAAAAGTAAAAAATAAAATTACTTTTTTTCTTTTGGTTATTTATAGATTAAAATGAAATATAGTAGAAATTCTGTAATTAAAAAATATTAATATATTCCGAGTCTTGTCACTTGTCTTTTTTTACTTGATTTATTGTGTTATAATTTGATTGGAGGTAGTATTATGAAGTTAGTATTAACTAGTGGAGGAATATCTAATAAAAGTATAGAAGATGAACTTAAAAAGTTTATTCATAAAGATTTTAAAGATTTAAAATTATTATTTTGTACTACAGCATCTAACTATGATGGTGGCGAGATGAATGGTTGGCTTATTGAAGATATTGAATATTTTAAAAAATTAGGTTTTAAAATTGATATTTGTGATATTAATGGAGTTATGCCTGATAGACTTTTATCTAGATTTTTATGGGCTGATATATTTTATTTTGAAGGCGGGAATACACAGTGGTTAAGAAAAAGTTTTGATACTTCAGGACTGATTAAATATCTAGATGAATTATTGGAAACTAGAATTTGGATTGGGGCTAGTGCTGGGTCTTGTGTCGTCTGTCCTACTCTTTGCAATTCTTGCCAAGATTTATTTGATGAAAATATTGAAGGTTTTCCAACATATGGTCTTAATTTAGTGGATTTTCAAGTAGTTCCACATTTAAATAATTTAATATGTCCAAAAATAAATAAAGATAATTTAATTGAGGCTAGTAAACACCTAAAAAGAATTGATGGACGCAAAGTGTATGTTTTGGATGACAATAGTGCTTTATTTGTAAATGGTGATAATGTTAAATTAGTCAGCGAAGGCGAATATTTGGAACTTAACAATGAGTAAGGTAGTATTAATTTCGGGTAGTAATCGACTAGGAAATACAGAATATATTTTAAATAAAATCAACGAATCTATTAATAGTGAAATAATTTTACTTAAGAATAAAAAGATAGAGTTTTGTAAAGGCTGTTTAGCATGTCATTATAATGATAAATGCATAATTGATGATGATATAAATGATTTAATAGATGTTTTAGTTGGAGCAGATTTAATTGTTTTTGGAGTTCCTAATTATTTTGATAATGTAACGGGATTATTTAAAAACTTTATGGATAGGTTGCATCCGTTATATAAAAGTGGATTACTTAAAAATAAAAAAGTTATTTTTATTTATGTTGGTGGAGGAAAAATCGATGGAACTCTTAAATGTTTACATCAAGCAGTTGAAGGTTTTTCTAAATATTTAGGTTTTGATATTATACATGAATTTAGCATAATGGCTTTAAATGTTAATGATATGAAAAATAAAGAAGATATAATAGATGGTATAATTCAAAAAATAAAATTGAGTATTTCATAATACTCTTTTTGTATGGAAAATGTTATAATATATTTTATATAAAATTATATATTGGGTATTATATTATTAGGAGTAGAAGATTTATGAAAAACAAAATTGTTTTATTTTTGATAGTTTTATTATTTATTGGTACATATTTTATTTTTAAAACTGATAATGATAAAAAAATGGATGAACCTACATTAAAAGAAGATGAAGTTGATCCTTTAACTTTAAAAGTAGATACTAAAATTAAAGAAATGACGACGAGAGAAAAAATTGCTCAAATGTTTATTATTCAATATCGAGATTCTAGTAATTATCAAAAATTATATGATATTTTTCAAGAATATAAATTAGGTGGTTTTATTTTATTTAATGAAAATATGGATACTTATGAAAATACTAGAGATTTTATTAGCAAATTAAAATCTTATAGTGATATTCCTTTAATTGTTGCGATGGATCAGGAAGGTGGACGTGTTCAAAGACTTAAATATTTAAAAGAAACAAATGTTACCAATATACCATTTATGTATAATTTAGGTAAAACTAATGATGAAGAGTTGGCATATAGTGTTGGTAAAGTAATGGCAGAAGAACTTAGGGCAATTGGAGTGAATGTTGTATTTGCGCCAGATATAGATATTTTTTCTAATAAGAAAAATACGGTTATTGGTAAAAGAAGTTTTGGGAGTGACGCCGAAGTAGTATCAAAAATGTCTGTAGCACTTGCTAGAGGTTTAGAGGAAACCGGTGTTATTCCAACATTTAAACATTATCCAGGACATGGGGATACTGCAACAGATTCACATTTAGATTTACCTATTATTCGTAAGAATTACGAAGAATTAAAAAATTTAGAATTAAAACCATTTGATAGTGCGATTAAAAATAATGCTAAAATAATAATGACTGCTCATATTGCGTTACCCAATATTACTAATGATAATACACCAGCTTCTTTATCAAAAGTTCTTATTACAGATATATTAAAAAATGATATGAATTATCAGGGATTAGTTATAACTGATGCTCTTAATATGAGTGCTCTTACTAAATATTATTCTAATGAAGATATTATTTTAAAAGCAGTGGATGCAGGAGTTGATTTACTTTTGATGCCTAATGATTTTGAAAGCGCTATAAATGTTATTGAAGAAAATGTATCCATTGATAGAATTGATGAGTCTGTTAAAAAGATTCTTACTTTTAAATATCAATACTTGAGTAATTATGAACTTTTGGGTAAAGAATACTTAGGAAGTAAAGAACATAAAGATATAGTTTCTAAGATAGATAAATAAAAAGTTTGTAAAATATTATAAAATATGGTATTATGTATATAGATGAAGGGAACTTCATACAATAAAAAAGAGAGACGTATAACTTTTCCGTGTTAAGCGTCTCCACATAATGTTTAGACACTTAACTCTAAGCTGTAATTCTTAGTTGGTGTTAAGTGTTTTTATTTGCGTTTGTCTTTTGGAGTTGTGTCTTTAAGCAAGTAAATAATAATTGCGAAAATTACTAAGTAATCCATTTTTTCCTTTCAAACATTCCACATCACCCCCAATGCTTGGAGGCACTTAACAGTTATATATATATCTAAATATATTATACAATAAAAATGTCTATATGTTAAGAAAAACTGTTCTTTGGAATATTTTTGAAATGCCCATAAACACTGGGCAAAATGAACTTAAAAAGTGAAAATTATTACTTCACATAATCTTCACTTTTTATTTGATTTATTATTACCTGATGATATCAAAGAATTATCAAAGGTAAGGGAAATGTTTAAAGTTATAGATTAATTTTAATTATATTATGGTATAATATTTTTGGAGGTAATATTATGGATCAGAAAGAAATATTACAATCTTTAGAAAATTTAAAAGTACGTGTTTTAGATATTGGGAGGTCTCTTTGACATCTCGGGACTAGAGGAAGAAAAAAAATTATTAGAAAAAACCGTTAATGAAGAAGGTTTTTGGAATGATGTTTCCTATGCTAATAAAACTTATCAACATTTAAAACATATAAACAAAATGTTAAAAGAATATTATGATATATTAGATAATTTAAGTCTTAGTTTAGAACTTCTTGAGTTAGAACCAATTTCGGAACAACAATTAGAAGCATTAGAACAAGAAGTAACTTCCTTTGAAATTGATACATTATTAAATGGTGAATATGATGGTAACGCTTGTTATTTAGAGATTCATCCAGGAGCGGGTGGAACGGAATCTTGTGATTGGGCTAGTATGCTTCTTAGAATGTATGAAAGATTCTTTGATAAAAATGGTTATCAATATAAAATTGTAGAAGAACAAGATGGTGAAGAAGCTGGTATTAAGAGTGTAACTCTATATGTTGAAGGAGATTATGCTTATGGCTATTTAAAGAATGAAAAAGGTGTTCACCGTTTAGTTAGAATTAGTCCTTTTGATTCTAACAAAAGAAGACATACTTCATTTGCTTCTGTTAGTGTTACTCCAGAATTTAGTCAAGATATTGATGTGGAAATAAAAGAGGAAGATTTAAAAATTGATGTATATCATTCTAGTGGAGCTGGAGGTCAATCTGTTAATACTTCTAACTCTGCTGTTAGAATTACTCACTTACCAACAAAAATTGTTGTTACTTGTCAAACAGAAAGAAGTCAACTTCGAAACAAGGAAATTGCCCTTAAAATGCTTAAAAATAAGATTTATCAACAAAAGTTAGAAGAACAAGAAGCTAAGCTTAAAAATATTGTTGGAAACATTGACAATATTGATTTTGGAAGTCAGATTCGTAGTTATATTTTAGAGCCATACAAATTGGTTAAAGACCACAGAACAAAATTTGAAAGTACAGATCCAATTAAAGTTTTAGATGGTGATATAAAACCATTTATGGAAAGTGTATTAAAATTAAAATAGTTTAGAATAACTCTAAACTATTTTTTTATGGCATTTGGGACAAGTTAATTTTACTTTCTTTCCTGTTATATCTTTTATATTTTCCATTAGTTTTATTAGTTCAATTGGCATTTCCGCCTCATAACTACATCTCTCACATTTTATTTTGTTTTTTAATTCTTTTAACTCAGATTCTTTAGGGAGAAGGGTTAGCATATTAGTGTTTAAAGCTTTAGCAATAGTATTTAGGGCACTAATAGAAAATGTTTGGAATGTTCTACTTTCAATATTTGCAATGAACGACAAAGAATAATTGGTGCATTCTGCCAATTGTTCCTGCGTTAATCCTAAACTTTTACGTCTTTTTTTGATTTTTTCGCCAATAACATTATATAGTTCTAAATCTGAATACATATAAATCACAAAACTACAATATCATATTTTGATGTCAGAATTTGTCAAACTGTGGAAAAATCATCAACATTTTTAGGAATTAGTTTTCCTCCGCATTTAGGGCATGTGAAAGTTGGGTATAATTCTTTTGATTTACCAACAGCATATATAAATTCGAAAACGTCAATAACTTCTATGGGCATGTCAAGACTGTTGGAACAATTATTACATAAGTATTCCACACTTTTCATATGAGCACTTCCTAGCTTATTATGATCGTAACAGATTTCATGTAGTCCTACTCCTAGTGCTGATGCGATTCGCCATAGTGCGCCGAGTGAGAAAGTTTGGTGTGTAGAACTTTCAATATTGGCTATAAAGGATGGTGAATAATTGACTAATTCTGCAAGTTGATCTTGAGTTAGTCCTCGCATTTTGCGGTATTTTTTTATGTTTTTTCCTACAAATCCGTACACGTAGTTTTCGTCGTTCCTATTAAACCTCATGATACTACCACCTACTACAATAATAATTATAATGCCCAATAGTTCTTAAGTTACTAACACAAATAATAGAACTTTTTAAAAATGTTCTACAAATAGTAGACTTTTTTGTCGAATTGTGATATATTTGAAAAGAATAAGGAAGTAGATGTGGATAAGAAAGGAGAATTTTAATGAAATTTGAAACATTGAAAACCGGAAAATTTGCAACAAAAAAACAAATAATCGTCGGTGCAACCGCAGTTTGTGTTGTTCTTGTCGCAGCATTTTCCTTCTACTATTCTTATGCTAAATATCGTGCAGTTCAAAGCGTGAAATTAGCAAATGGAACAGTAGATTTTACTCCTTCCGACCTTAACATGGTAGCAGTTCATTGGGAGAAAGATGGCGTTGATGGAAATAATAATCCAGCAAACTATGATTCTAAAACTGCTGTACCTACTAGTGGGTATTTACTAAATACTACATTAAGTACATGCGAGGTAGGAGGAGCAAAAGATTCTGATATCGGGATCGAATATGCAGGAGGTAAGGTTACAATTTCTAATTTAACAAAGAAAGGAACTAAATGTTACTTATACTTTGATAGAATTAGAGATACAGAAGTTCCAACAATTAGTAATGTTGCAACAACAGTTACAAAGACAGAAATCAATGTAACAGTAACAGCAAGTGATAACATGGGTGTAACAGAATACTGGTATCAATTAGATAGTGGAGACTCTGTAAAAGAAACCACAAATACTCATACATTTACAGGCTTAACAGCTGGACAAACTTATTCATTAAAAGTATGGGTTAAAGATGCAGCAGGAAATACTTCAGAAGTAACAACAAAGAGTGTAACTACAACACCAAATGGACAAACACCAGATACAATAATTGCAGCAATAGAAGCAAGCTCAAGTTTCAAGAGTGGAACACCAACATTCACAAGTGTAGCAACAGGAGCAGAAACAGAAGCAAATAATGGTATCTATAAAGTAAGCGATGGAATGTATAACGGAAGTTCATATTACTGGAGAGGTGCAGCCACAACAAACCATGTAATATTTGATAGTAAGTGTTGGAGAATTGTACGTATAAATGGAGATAAATCTATAAGATTAATCTATAATGGAACGCCAAGTGGAACAACATGTCCAGGAAATGGCGCAAATGCAAGCACAGTCGTACTAAGTGGAACAGCATACAATCCAACGTATAATAACAGTTCATATGTAGGATGGACATACACTGCAAGTAGCCAAAGACCTAGTACAGCAAATCCACAAACAAGTGGAACAGCAGCACCAATAAAGACAGCATTGGAGAATTGGTATAGTAGTAATATATCAGCAGCAGCGAAAGCAAAAGTGGTAAAAGGAAAATTCTGTAATGATAGAAATATAGGAAGCGGAACATATAGCGCAACAGGAAGCACATTCTATTATGCAGCGTATAACAGATTACAAGACGGTGCCAGAACACCAACATTATCATGTCCAAATGGAGATGTATACTCATTAGATGTAGGAATGATAACAGCAGATGAAGTACAATTTGCAGGAGCATCATGGACTACAACTAATAAGTCATACTATCTATACAATGGACAGTACTACTGGACTATGTCTCCGTTTTACTGGAGTTTCGGCGCTATCGTGTTCTTTGTGTATGATGATGGCCGCCTCAACAACACGAACGTGCACGATACCAACCTTGGTGTGCGCCCAGTAATAAATCTGAGTGCTAATACACTGTTTGCAGTAGGAGGAAATGGAACAGCATCAAATCCATACGTAGTCTCATAGAGTACGTATGGTAATGAAACACTTCGAAGGAGTGTAGAGATTGGTTCAAAATGACTCTTCATTTTGAACCTTCCTCACCAAAGTTATATATAACGAAATATATCCAATTTGCAAAGGTACTTTGCAAGAATTAAATTTTGAAATCAGGTATAGCCGGCAACTTATGTTGTCGGCTTTGGGTTTTTATACGAAGATAAATATTTGTGAATTATCGTTGGCGAGTATCGTCAACGTATCGCATTAAAAAAGCATTGTGTTAGTTTTATATTCGTGACATAAAACATCAATGCTATTTTTTTTAGATAAATCTAATGATTAATCTTGTATCCTAATTCTATTTTATTTAGTCGTAACCAAATAGTAAGTTTAAAAAGGATATTGGGCGCACACCAAGGTTGGTGTCGTTCACGTTCGTGTTCTGGAGGTAGCCATCCGTATCCACACGGAACACGTTAGCGTTACCGCTATTCCAGTAAAACGGAGACATCTGTTTTTAGATTAACCATTTTAATTATATATTATTAATAATATTAAGTAAATGCTAAAAAAACTGGAGTAATTTTATATTCGATGATATAAAATCTCAGTTTTTATTTATTTAGAATTTCTTCAAGGAAATATCTTGTATCCTAATGCTATTTTATTTAGCCGTAACCAAATAGTAAGTTTAAAAAGGATATTGGGCGCACACGAAGGTTGGTATCGTTCACGTTCGTGCCGTTGAGGTAGCCACTCGTATTATCCACAAAGAACACGTAAGCGTTAGTGCTATTCCACCAATACGGAGATGAGAAAACTCCAATTGTTAGATACTCCCTTAGCATTGTTATAACTATAATTGCTTGAATTATAGTATCAATGTTATTTTTTTAGATAAGTCTATTGATTAATCTTGTACTCTAGTTCTTTTATAATTAAGCCTTGGCCTAATTTTAAGTTTAAAAAGAGTATTGGGCGCACACTGATATTGGTGTCGTTCACGTTCGTCCAGTCGAGGTTGCCATTATCACTTCGCACAAAGAACACGTTAGCGTAAGGGCTATTCCAGTAAGACGGGAAAACGATTGTAGATTAACCAATTAATATTATAACTTAAATTGATTTTGGGGTAAATAAAAAAACTGAGATAATTTTAATATTCGAAGATATAAAATTTCAGTTTTTATTATTTAGAATTTCTTCAAGGAAATATCTTGTATCCTAGTTCTATTTTATTTAGTCGTAACCAAATAGTAAGTTTAAAAAGGATATTGGGCGCACACCACGGGAGGTGTTGTTCACGTTCGTGTTGGTGAGGTAGCCATCCGAATACACATAGAACACCTGAGCGTTCTGGTTAGAAGTGTTATAATAATACCACTGATTCGGAGATAACCGAGTTTGGTAGATATCCCTTTTATATTATATCATTTTTGCGTAAAATAAAAAACATTGTTTAGAGTTTTATATTCGCGATATAAAACATCAATGTTAAATTTTTAAGTTTTTTAAACTTGTGATTAATCTTGTACTCTAATTCTTTTATAATTAAGTCTTGACCTAATTTTAAGTTGTAAAAGAGTATTGGGCGCACCCTAATATTGGTATCGTTCACGTTCGTGTTGGTGAGGTAGCCATCTGTCCACACAATGAACACCTGAGCGTTACCGCCATCCCACCAGTTATACGGAGAACGGATATATTGATAGATTAACCATCTTAATTATATAATATTATTAATTTGAGGTAAATAAAAAAGATATTGTTAAAGTTTTAATTTCAAGAATTAGAACATCAATATCATTTATTTAGATTATCATGGAAATATCTTGTATCCTAGTTCTATTTTATTTAGTCGTAACCAAATAGTAAGTTTAAAAAGGATATTGGGCGCACACCAGGAGTGGTGTTGTCCACGTTCCAGTTGTTGAGGTAGCCATCATCGCCACGCACAATGAACACGTAAGCGTTAGTGCCATTCCACAAAGACGGAGATGAGAAAGCTCCAATTGATAGATATTCCCTTAGCATTGGTATAATATAATTTAGATAAATCTAATGATTAATCTTGTATCCTAGTTCTATTTTATTTAGTCGTAACCAAATAGTAAGTTCTAAAAGGATATTGGGCGCACACCGAAGTTGGTGTTGTTCACGTTACCGTTGTTGAGGTAGCCTCCCGTATTATCCACAATGAACACGCGAGCGTAATTGTTGTTGCTATCCCAGCGATTCGGAGACTAAAAACGTGTTAGATTAACCATTTATATTATAACTTAAATTGATTTTGGGGTAAATAAAAAAACTGTTGGAATTTTATATTCTTGATATAAAATATCAGTTTTATCTGTTTAAAGATTTTGAATCTTATTGAAATATCTTGTATCCTAGTTCTGTTTTATTTAGTCGTAACCAAATAGTAAGTTTAAAAAGGATATTGGGCGCACACCA
>CAYMVR010000011.1:0-14991 GCA_964393945.1 uncultured Muribaculaceae bacterium
TCATTGCTTGAAATTCAGCAAAATCAAAATATCCTGAAACTAAATTATTTAACATTAACAATTCTTCTTCAGTTAAATAGTTTTTAGCTATTTCTATATCATTAATATTTGGTAATTCACCTTTAAAATTGGTAAGTCCCATAAATGGCTTATTTGAATCAACTCTATTATATATAATCTCTGCAGCTGTATTTCCATGCGTTGCATAATGAAATTTATTTTGAACTATTTTAAAAAATTTTATAGTCTCTTCTGCTTTAGGATTATAGTCAATAGCAGTCGAATATAAATCAAGAACTTGTCTGTACAACACTTTTTCTGAAGACCTTATATCTTTAATGCGATTTACAAGTTCATAAAAATACTTTCCTCCACCAAGGTTTTTAAGTCGATCATCATCCATTGTGTATCCTTTAACTATATACTCTTTAATTATTTTTGTTGCCCATTTTCTAAATCTTACACCTTCTAAAGACTTAACACGATATCCTACACTAATTATTACATCTAAATTATAATAATCTATATTTCTTTCAACCTCTCTATTTCCTTCTTTTTGAACAGTTGCAAAATTTGCAATAGTTGAATTATTTTTCTCTAATTCACCTTCTTCAAATACATTCTTTATATGCCTAGAGATTACCGATTTATCTCTTCCAAATAATTTTGTCATTTGTTCTAAAGATAACCAAACAGTTTCATCATTTAAATTAACATCTAATTTAACCTTACCGTCAGACGATTCATATATAATCAATTCTGAATTATTATTTCTTATAATTCCATTTTTCATTCTTTTAACCCTCCCGAAATTTATAAGTTTTCATATTTTTCTAACTTATATTTACACTATAACATAAGAAAATGATAGTGTCAAACATTATTTCGCTAAAATAAAAAGGTTCTGCTTATTTCAAGAACCATTAAATTATATATATTATTTTCTTTCTAAAACTACAAAACTTTCAACATGATAACTATAACTAAACATATCTAATATTTTATAATCTAAAATTGAATAAATACTTTCTAATTCTTTTAAATCTCTCATTAAAGTATTAGGATCACAAGAAATATAAATAACCTTTTTAGGTAAAGATTCTTTAATAAATTCTATTGTTTTATTATCCATCCCACTTCTTGGAGGATCAACGATTAGAGTATCAAAATCATTATTTAATTTAGCAACTATGGTTGAAGTATTTCCCAGTAAAAATTTTATATTATCTTGTTTGTTTAATTTCGCATTAAATATTCCATTTAAAACCGCATTTTTAACAATCTCCACACTAATAACTTCATGAGCCTTTCTACTTGCTACTAAAGATAAAGTTCCAACACCACTATATAAATCTAAAACATTCGAGTTATTAGATATTTCTTTTTCTACTAAAGAAAATAATTTTGTACAAATATAAGGATTAATCTGAAAGAAAGAATCATAGCTTACTTTAAAAAGAAATCCTCCTATTCTTTCATAGAAAAAATCATTACCATATATAACCTTATCATTATAAACAATCCCTACGAGTTTTATCTTTTCTTTAATTTTATCTATATCTATTTCATAATGTTTTTCATCACTATTAATAATAATTAATACTTCTTTATTAGTATTAACTCGAACTGTAAAAGAGGCATCTGTAAGACTAAAATAAGTAATAATATCTAAAACTTTATTAATCTCTGGATTTACAACCATACACTTATTTATTTCTATTAAATCATGTGTTTTTTCTTTATAAAATCCTATCTTACCATTTACAATTTTAAAACTAGCCTTATTTCGATAATAAAAAGGATGTTCATTTTCAATAATATCTATTTCTTTATCATATATAATTTTATTTTTATTTAATAACTCTTTTATTTTATTTTGTTTAAATTTTAAAGTTTGATTATAATTTAAATGTAAGATATTACAGCCTCCACATTCATTATAATAAAAACACACCTCTTCTTTTCGTTCTTTACTTTTTGTTTTATATTTTAAGACTATCGCTTCCATATAATTCTTTTTTTCAAGTAAAATTTTAATGTCAACAACTTCACCTTTCATTGCATTATAAACAAATACAATTTTTTTATTTATATGGGCAATACCTCTACCAAAATGGTCTATACCTGTAATTGTAATATCTTGAAACATCTAAATCACTTCTAGAAAAAATTATAACATATTTTACTTTCTAATAAAAGAGCGAAAAAAATAGAAAATTAAGAGAATATATAGTATAATAAATAATAGAATAGGTGGTTGTAATTATGAGAACTTTTAACTTTGAAACTACTTCTATTGTGGATATCGTAAATGATATTATTGTTGATGCTATTAAACTTAAAGCAAGTGATATTCATTTTGACCCTACAATGGATTGTTTAATGGTTCGAATAAGAATAGATGGCGAATTACAAGATTATACTAAAATACCAAATTTACTAAAGAAAAATGTTATTACCAGAATTAAGATTATAAGTGGTATGAATATTACTGAAAACAGATTACCCCAAGATGGAGCTATAAAAAATATTATTGATGATTATGCTCTTGATTTACGTGTATCTTCTCTTCCTGTAATTGATGGCGAAAAGATGGTAATAAGAATATTAGACTATTCTATGAGTTTAAATGGTTTAGAAAACTTAGGTTTTTCTGAAAGTAACCTTGAAAAAATAAATAAAATGATTGAGAAGCCTAATGGTCTAATTTTAGTAACAGGTGCCACTGGAACTGGTAAATCAACTACTGTATATGCTCTACTTCAAAAATTAAATACTAAAGAACGCAATATAATTACTGTTGAAGACCCTGTTGAAATGCGTATTGAAAATATCAATCAAGTTCAAGTTTTAAGTGACATAGGGCTTACATTTTCTCATACTTTAAGAAGTATTTTAAGACAAGACCCTGATATCATTATGGTTGGAGAAATAAGAGATAACGAAACAGCTCGTATTGGTGTTAGAGCAAGTATTACAGGTCATTTAGTTTTATCAACCGTTCACACAAATAATTCTTTAACCACTATTGAAAGACTACTAGATATGGAAGTTGAACGTTATTTATTAGGTTCTGCGCTAACAGGAATAATATCCCAAAAACTTGTTAAACGTTTATGTCCAAAATGTCGTGGTACAAGACCTACTACTCCATACGAAAAAAAATTAATTAAAAAACATTTAGGAATAAATGTGAATGATATATATGTACCATGTGGTTGTAATCATTGTAATAATGGCTTTGTTGGTCGTATTGCCATCCATGAAGTTTTAACTATAAATGAGAATATCAGAGATGCTATAACATCTAATTTAAATCGTAAAGATTTAAAAGAATTAGTTTACAATTCTGATAGTGATATCACTACAATGTTTGAAGATGGCCTAAGAAAATGTATTGAGGGTGAAACAACTATAGAAGAAGTTTTAAAAACTGTTGATATTGAAAGTGATGAAGAATTAGAAGTATAAAAAAAGATTATTCTTTTTTTTTGACTAAACGAATAATCGTACAAACGCCTGATATTAAAAAATATTCTAAAAACAAAGTACATAACATAATTTTATAAGCAATATTAAATCGCTGTTGAATTAAATAAAAACCAAAGGGAATAAACATTAAAATAAATAAAACTAAAAGTTCCCAAAAATATTTTTTAAAAAAGTTTTTTTCCAAAGAAGTTTTTTCATAAAAACTATTAACAAATAAATAAAGACACATAACTGGAAACAAATATTTATTAACAAAACTCTTTTTAAAAGAAGCAAATATAAAAAAACAAATAAGTAAAACTAAATTATCCATTCTAAAGATTTCCCAAAAGTGCTTCTTTATATTATCCATAGATAATGTTCGATAACATTTCTTATTAAGATTAAATATAACACTAGAAATATATGCTAAAAACCAGGGAATAAATGTAATAATTGTAAGATAACGATCAATAATATCCATTACATATGCTCCTTTCCATATAGACATCCACAATAATCTTGACGATATAAATCATATTCTTTACTATACATTATACTTTTTTTATAGCCATCATTCTTTTTAAAATCACCATAAATATAAGGTATCCCTATTTGTTTTGAAACGGCTTCACCTAGTCTATTAATAACTTGACTATTTTTATGTGGACTAACAGTTAAAGTTGTACCAAAATAATCAAATCCTTGTGCTTTTGCTTCTACTGCTGTTTTTCTAAGTCTTAATGTATAGCACTTTGTGCAGCGCACTCCTCCTTCTTTTTCTTGACAAATATCTTGTACATTCTCATCGAATTCTTCATGACTATAATCTGTATCCATATAAAATATTTGCCATTCTGGGTGCTTTAAGTTATATTCGTTTATAAATCTTTTCTGTTCATTTTTTCTTTTTAAATATTCTTCGTAAGGTTCTATATTAGGATTATAATAATAAATAGTAATTACAAAGTAGTCTTTTAAAAAATCAATAACTTGGGTTGAACAAGGTCCACAACAACTATGTAATAATAAAGTTGGCTTTTTAAGATTAAAAGTACTAACTAAATCTAATAATTTTTTCTGATAATTAATTTTCTCCGTCGTGTCCATTATCCCCTGCATCCTCCCCAAAAGCTGTAAATAAACTATTTTCACTATTATAACTATCTAAATATAAAGTTCCTCTTTTATCTCCAATAGTCATTAATACATTTTTATAATCATTAAGTCTTTTCATATTAATAACATTAACATAAACATTATTAGCATCATTCATTCTAAGCAAAAAACGATTATTATCAATAACAACTTCATTAGAAATATCAGGTGAATA
The DNA here is from genome assembly GCA_964393945.1 of uncultured Muribaculaceae bacterium. Classification (GTDB taxonomy): domain Bacteria; phylum Bacillota_I; class Bacilli_A; order RF39; family UBA660; genus Caccenecus. The sequence continues at coordinate 4,805 of CAYMVR010000011.1, forward strand.
TTCTATTTCATTAATCATAGCAATAATATCTTCATCAATCTCTTCAAAAGAATTAATAAAATCTTTTAATAAATCACTTGGTACATAATTAATCAAAGTTGGTAAACCAAAATATTTTTGAGAATCAACTTCTCTTCCATTACTAAGTACAACTTTCTCTGTATTTCGATTATAAAATAATGGTTTTGCTTCTTCAATTTCTATTAATAATGTTCCATTTAGTTTCTTTTTAACTGTTACTTTATTAACTAAATCCAAAGTTGCAATACTACTTTCCATTTTTTTAGAACTAGTTTTAAAAATAGAAGGATAATCTTTAATACCAGCGACTTTAATAACATCATAATCTTTTAATAATTTTGTGTTAAAAATATAAATATTCTTAATTGGCATCGTAAAAAAAGTATAAAAAAGCATTACTATTAAATATAAAATTAATAGTAATAAAATAAAAGCCTTAATATTAAGTTTTCTTTTAACTTTTTTATATGTTGCCATTTCCTACTTCCAATCAATAATTTCTTGTTCCAAAGTAAGATCAACCCCAAATTGATTCTTAACTTCCTTCTTAATTAATTTTATCAAATTTTTAATATCATTACTAGTGGCATTCCCCGTATTGACAATAAAATTCGCATGTTTAAGTGACACTTGCGCTCCACCTATTTTCTTTCCTTTTAATCCTGCTTCTTCAATTAATCGTCCAGCATAATCACCTTCAGGATTTCGGAATACACTTCCTGCTGAAGGCATATCAAGTGGTTGTGTTTCTTGTCTTCTTTTATTACGATCTAAAACTAAAGCCTTTGATTCATCTTTATTTCCTCTATCAAGCAAAAAAGTTGCCTCTATTACTATCAAATTTAATTCTTTAATATTAGTATGACGATACCCATAAACAAATTCTGTTTTCTTCATATCAACTATTTCATAATTAGAATTAATAACTTTAATACTTTCCAAGTTCTCAAACATATCTGAATTATATGCTCCAGCATTTCCAACTAAAGATCCACCAACACTACCAGGAATATTCATAGCCCACTCAAATCCCGTTAAGGAATTATTAATAGTCTCTCGTGCAAGATTACCAAGCATAACTCCTGATTCTGCTATCACTTTATTGTCATTTATCGTAATATTATTTAAACCTTCTAATTTAATAATAGCACCATCAAAATATTCGTCTAAAATTAAATTAGACCCTCCTCCAAGAACAAAGTAAGGAATATTATCCTTTTTTAATTCTTGAAGAAGTAAGACTAAACCTGAAATAGAAGATATATGAGCCAAATATTTAGTTTTAGCATCTATGCGATAAGTATTATATTTCTTTAAAGAAACATTTTCTTCTATCACAACATCTTTAATTTTTTTCATGACATAACTCCATAATTTCTCGTACAATAACTTCGCTACTATCAGTTCTACCTAAATTTTTCAAATTCATTTTCATTATTTCATATTTTTGAGAATGATTTAATAATTCTTCAACTGTATCAAATAATTCTTTTCCATCAAGATTTTCTTCTTCAATCATAATTCCTGCATTTTGATCTACTATCTCTTTAGCATTATAATACTGATGGTTATTAGCAACATACGGACTAGGTATAAAAATTGATGGTAAGCCAATAGCTAGAATTTCACTCATTGTACTAGCACCCGCTCTCGTAATCATTAAATCAGCATTTTTCATAAGACCAGATAAATTATCTAAATATGGAAGCACTTTAACATTAGGAGCAAATTTTGTATCTTTAACTATATCATCATAATATTTTTTTCCTGTTATATATAATACTTGATAATCTCCTTTTCTACTAAGAAGTAAAAAGTCTTTAATCTTATCATTCATTGAACTACTACCAAGTGAACCAGCTACAATTATAACAAGTTTCTTTTTATTATCAAGACCAATATCACTCTTTTTTATTTCTTTAGCAGTTACTGCCGCTTCTCCACAAGGATTACCTGAAAATACTACTTTTTTAGCATTTTTAAATTTTTCCATAGTTGATAAAAAAGAAACAGCCACTAAATCTATATCTTTAGCAAGAACTCTATTTGTTTTACCAACAATACTATTTTGCTCATGCAAAAAAGTTTTAAATTTAAGTTTTTTCGCAGCCTTCAATACAGGATAAGTAACATATCCTCCAAAGCCTAAAACTATATCTGGCTTAAAATCACTTAATAATTTAACACACTTCTTATAACTATTATGAATACAATAAACATTCTTTATATCTTTTAAAATATTTTTAGTAAATCCATAAATTTCTATTCCTTCATAAGGAATACCTCTTTTAGGAATAATTTCACTTTCCATTCTTGATTTAGTACCAATATATAACACTTCTAAATCAGGAACTTCTTTTTTTAGTCTTTCGAGTACAGAAAGAGCAGGATAAATATGTCCACCCGTTCCACCCGCGCTTATTACTATTCGCATAAACTTAAGACCTCCTCGTTCTAATTATACTAAGAAATAATAAAAAAAACTATACTAATATCACATTTTACCAAAATAACCCCTTTAAAGCATCAAACAAGCCAGATAAACCATTAGTCATAACATCACTTATACTCTTAGAAACTTTGTTTCCAAATTTTGTAATACCATTTGAATAATCTACATTTTCTTCTTTCAAATAATCTTTAACGTCAACTACTTTTCCATTTTGAACATCTTCTTCAAATTGTTTCATTGCCTCTTTAGTGAGAACTGCCCTATTACTAGCCTTAGTTTCATAATATCCACTTTGATAAGCAATTAAAAGTGCTACATAAACAAAAAATAACAGCGATAAAATACGAAAAAATAATCTTACTTTTTTATTTTTTTTCACTATTCCCTCCTACTAAATCATTAAATGATAGTGCCAGAACTTCTAAAGAACGATTAACCTCATCAATTGTATTTTCTTTTCCTCCTATATATATTAAAAGTGCATTAGAAGAAAAATCTTGATTATAAATTCCATGGTATCCCGATCCTCCTCTAAGACTAACGCCTCGAGACAAACCTGGCATTCTCATCTCTAACTTTTGATTCCACATTTGTGCCAATTTTTGATTTTCACTACTTGTTGCATATTCTGTCCCTACAATAAATAATATTCTTGCATAACTATTTCCAGAATAAGATAATGTTGTAGCATCTTTTTTATCGTCACTCATTCCTATATCAAAAAAATATTCTAAAGATGGATTATTCTTTTTTGCTTCTTCCATTAAAATTCTTGAACCTCTATAACTTAGAGTATAAGATAAATTATTTTCTTTTAATACTTTAACAACACTTCCTTTTTCAACTAATACCGAATACCCAATTTTCTTTAAATATTCTTCTAATATATAATTTGCTTGGATAATAACAGGATTAATACTATAAGAACTATAATAATTATTTACATATTTATCTGTTTGAAAAGTATTATAAAGATAAATAGTAGGTTCCGATACAAAATCTTTAATATTATTATTTTCATTCATCACACTTTCAGATGGTAACAAAGGAAATCCAAAAGCATTTTTAAAAATAGTATTTAAATTATTTTGTTTATTATAAGAATAAAATATATTTCCATAAGCATTTTGATTCATAATATTAACAATTTTATCATTTGGTAATATACTTAAAAAAACATGTACAATAAAATTAATCAAAATAATTAAAATAATACATAAAAAAATCATTATATATAATAACTTATATCTAGGAATCTTTATTTTTTTCTTCGTTATAAATCGTTTCATATACTTCACCAGTACTATTATATAAAACAATCTAATAAAAATTTGTCAAAACGTGTCGCTAACCATGCTAGTTTGCTTTTAATACATTTATAATTACATAATAAAAATCAAGGATCATTTCGTTCGCCCTTGATTTTTGCTTTTATCTAATGTATCCTAACTGGAGTTTACATCATTAATTAAGCTGTTTTTTTATTATTAGCTTTTTTAATATCTCTACAAGCCTTACATCTTTTTGGTTCTGTAAGACCATGTTCTTGATAAAATTCTTGCTCACTTGCAGTAAATTCAAATTCTTTACCACAATCTTTGCAAACAATTTTTTTATCTGTCATTATATTAACCTCCTTTAGGACTTACTAATTTAAACATATATATCCCAAAAGAAATATAAGAATAATGAATCCTATTAATATAATACACCTAATAATCTAAAAAAGCAAATCAAAAAAAGAGATCATTTAAAGCATCACCAATAATTTTGCTAGTAAGACTAAGAATTTCTTCCACATTAGGTGTCGTATATAAACTTTTATTTTTCTCTAACACTAGAGGAACACCAATAGCAAGTACTGGTATTCCAAAAGTTTTAGCATCTATTTTCTTATTATCACGTATGGCACTTCCGGGAATTATCCCTGTATTATTAATTTCAATACAATTATTTAAATATACTTCATTACTAGTAGCTAAAGAATCAATCATAATAATAACGGTCGGTTTTAATTTTTTAACCACCATTTCAATTAAATCAAAAGAATGAATACCCGTTTTTTCTGTTACCTCTGGATTAAATAAAGCCACTTTAGGAATATTTAAAAAATCATTAAAATGATTGGTTGCCATCACTTGATTAGTAGTTCTAACTCCTAGACTATCACATAAAATACTAGAATTACCAAGACCAATAATAAGAGGTTGAGCTGGAGTCGTATCATGAAAAAAGAATTTTAAGATTTTCATAAGTTCTTTTTTAATATATTTTTCATGTTGATGTAATAAAACATAATCAAAATTAATAGAAAAATAATCTCCCTTAATTCTTTTTAGCATTTTTTCATTACTAGCATCAACTTTAAAATGTGCTACTTCTATTCCATTTTTTATTTTACTATCAATTTTAAGTAAATTATCATGAATAATTTTTGAAGAATCCATAAAAGCTTTTTTCATAATTACCACCAGTATTATTATTAACGAAAAAGCAAATACTATACTTTTCTTTCATTAAAGCCTAATAATTCTCGTTCAATACTAATAAATGAATTTATTAGACTTTCTAAATCCTGTGGTTTATCCATAAATATTTCTAAAATTCTTGTATAAAAATAACTTTGAAATTCATATTTACTAAGTCCTCTTTTATCTCTATAAATATATTCAATAACTTTTATAGCATCAAGCAACAATCTCTTTCTTTCACCATTTACGGGTGATAAACTAATATTAAATTCATATTTTATATAATTAATAACATTTTGTAAGTAATCATCTAAGAAATCATTAATTATTCTGTCTCTTTCTCTATAACTAATTCCATTTTTAATACCAAGTAATCTTCGAAGTTCACGAATATTTTTAATTTCTAAAAAATAAGGAATTAATAAAAGTTTGCCATATTTTTTATATATTTGTTGCATATTAATAACAGATGATCGTATGTTATCAATATCCTTTACTGTTCTTTTAAAGAAATCATCAAAACATAAACTAAATTCATTTCTTTTTTCTTCACTTAAAGAAGCATATAATACCAATACAATTCTGTCTCTTTCATCTTCACTTATTCCGTCTTTTATTGGAAAATAATCAAATAATGTTTCTTTAGTTTTTTCATATTCAAAGTCATCATTTAAAAGTCTTTTTCCATATCTTCTATATCTAGACTTCATTCTATAAATTATCTTTTCTACTTCCGAAAAAAGAATTTTACCAGCATTAAAATCCTGAATCTTTTTTTGTTCTTCCAAAGTTAATTTACTAATCATTTTATCAACTATTTTATCTCGTTCTTCCATGGTCATGCCCTTTTGCACAGGAAAGCGATCATAAATAGATTCTACAAAATGATTGGCTCCTTTTATAAATCGAAATTTGGGTGACAAAATCGTTTTGCCATATTTATTATATCTATGTTGCAATCTAGTAATTATTACTCTAACTGACTTATAATCACTTTTTCCGTTTTTATAATCTAAAATAGCCTCTCGTTCATCATCTGATAAAGCATTAATCATAGCATCAACAATTTGTTGACGTTCTTCTTCATTAATATCCTTTGTTAATTTAAAAGAATCATAAAATGTTTTATCTATACTTAATTTAGGAAATACAAAATCTTTAGCTAATATTTTTATACCATATTCTCTATATATTTCTCTTAATTGAGTTACCATATTATTAAATAATCTATACTCTTCATTTTCTTCACTAATCAGTCCCTTAATATATTTATCATACAATGATTTTGAAATTTTACCCAGATTATTAATTAACTTATCCACAATTAAATTACGTTCTTCTTGTGTTATATTATTATACAATCTAAATCTACTATAAAAAGCCTTTGTTCTTTTGTTGTCAAATTGCCTTCCTTTTTCTTTTGAAGTTCTTTTTTCTTTTCTAGGATTAAAATTAGGTATTAACCACTTTTTTCCGTACTTTCGGTAACTTTTTTGCATTCTGACTATTATACTTACTACTGATTCAAATTTTACCTTTCCAGCAAAATAATCCTTAATTGTTTGCTGATCATTTAAAGGTAATCTTTTAAATAAGACTGAAACTATTTTGTCTCGTTCTTCCGCGGTCATGTCTTCTTGAACAGGAAAGCGCTCCGCTAGAGGTTTAAGTTTAATAGTTTTTTGAGTCTTTTTGGGAATCACCTTTGTAGGATCAAAGTCTGGATTTAGCCAATTCTTGCCATACTTTTTATAGTTATGTAGCATTGAAGCAATTATTTTTTTTACTTTAACATACTTTTCTTTACCAGCAATGTAATCTTTAATAATTTGTTGTTCTTCTAAAGAGCGTTTACTTAACAAAATTGCAACTATTTTATCTCGCTCTTCTACTGTCATTCCATCTTGTAATGAAAAACGACTAACTAAAGATTTACGTCCAAAAGAATTTGTTGCACCAGCTTCTTCATAACCTTTCCTTAACCTAGGATTAAAATTAGGATCCAACCATTTTTTTCCATACTTTTTATAACTTTTTTGCAGATTCTTAATTAAACCTCTTATAGTATTAAACACTATCAACCCATCTTTAAATTCTTGAATTAACTTCTGTTTATCAGAAGTTTGTTTACTAATTAAAATATCTACTATTTTTTTTCTTTCTTCCTCAGTAATTCCATCTATTAACGGAAATTTTTCTAATAAAAAACTAGAATTTGATTTCTCTGATGCCTTAGAAATCACTTGAGCCTTTTTATTATTTTCATTATCAGGTACAAAATCAGGAACTAACCATTTCTTACCATACAAACAATAATCATTACGCATTCTTTTAACTATAGATTCTATAGTATTATAATCAACTTTTTTATCTCTATAATCCTGAATCATTTTTTGTTCATTAGCCTCTAACCTACTAATTAAAACTTCGATTATTTTTGCTCTTTCTTCTGTTGTTATATTCAAAATAAGAAGAAAATAGTCTTCTAAAGGTACATAAGAACTTTCTTTATTATTTTGTCTTGGATTAAAATCTGGTTTAAGCCAGTTTCTTCCATATCTCATATAGCTAACTCTAATACTACCCACAATACTACTTATAGTACTATAAGAAACTTTACCTTCTCTAAATTTTTGAATTAATTTTTGACTATCTAAAGAGCGTCTTTCTACTAAAATGTCTATAATCTTTTTTCTTTCCTCTACAGTTATTCCATCAATAAGTATAAAATAGTCTTCAAGAACATTACTATGTTTAGGATAAATTCTTGGAAAAGAAATGTATCTTTCTTTTAACCTCACAAGCATATCTTTAGCTTCTTCAAAAGATACTTCTCCTCTTGTAAATCTATCATAAAGTTGTTGCTCGGTTTTTGTAAGTTCTAAATAAAGTACATCAACCCTTCTTTTTCGTTCCCTTTCAGTAATCACATCATTTACTTCAAAATACTCATAACGTTTATTTTCTACTGATGTATCTTCTTCATCAACTGAATCAATCTCTCGTTGAGCACTTTTTAGATTATTACTTCTAACATCAGAATTTGGCATATCTATATTTTGTTTAGTAGATACCCTGCTTCCTTCTTTTTCGAATTTTCTAACTATTCTACTGTTAAATTTTCCCACAATCAAATCCATAAAAGAAGTATCTTGATGCATTACTTTATATCTTCGATAACTATCAATTATAACCTCAAGCTTTGCATAAGAACAACTAAGTATTGCCACATCTATAGTCTTATCAGTAACATCATATCTTTCTTTTATAACACTATGTATTTCTAAAAAATATGGATAATTATCAATAAAATATTTAACTTTTCTATGATTATCTGTTTTAATGCCTGAATTATAATTACTTATAAATTTATCATCACCTAAACACGCCAAAACATAATCTAGTAATTTAACATTTTCCTTATAAGAATAATTTTTATTTCTAAAATAATCATAGATTGTCCGTTCTCGATTAAGAAATTTCTTTACTTCTTTAAGTGACATATCATATATTCCAAGAACCTCTAAATATTTTTTTAGAATATAACACTTTTCTTTTAAAAATTCATAAAATTCTGGAGTTACATTTATATTCAAATTTTCTAATTTCCTAAAAAATCTTTTTAAAATTTCTCTTGCTACTCTAACCTCTTGACTAATAAGTGAAATCAAATTATTAAATATTCTAGGTCTCTTCTCACTCACTTGTCTATCGATATATTCTTGTATTATAGGTCTAATATGATCCACTAAAGCCTCTTCACATAAGTTATCTAAATTTCTAGCAAGAGCATTCTTAAACAAATTAAACCATTTATCTTCACTTAAGTCCAAAAATTTATAATTCTCTAACGTTGCGTTATAAAGTTTATATAAATCTCTCATAAAAGCATTATAATCACTTGATTGTTTAAAACGCTTTCTGATTGCAGTAAATTTGCTAAATTCATTAATATAACTCATAAAAAGTCCTCACAAAAACTATAATTATTAATGTTATTATATCACAATTTGCTAAAAATGATAGTTTATTAGGAAAATACTTGAAAAATAAGTAATAATCTGTTAAAATGAATACTGATATCAGGAAGGAGTGTTCCCAAATTGGCAAATATTAAAAGTTCAAAAAAAGCAATTAAAGTAATAGCTAAGAAAACTGAAAATAATCATGAACTTAAAGCTCGTGTTAAAAATTTAATAAAAGAAACTGAAAAAGCAATCGCTGCAAATGAAAAAGAAAAAGCTAATACTTTATTTAAAGATGTTCAAAAATATTTAGACCAAGCTGTTAGTAAAGGTTTAATCAAATCAAATACATCTGATAGACAAAAATCAAGATTATCAAATAAAGTTAAAAATATGAAGTAACATACATTGTGAACTTCTTTTTTTTTTGCTATACTTAAAGTTAGGTGATGCTATGAAAAAAATAATCATATCAATTCTTTGTCTTGCAAGTATTTTAGTTGTACTATTAAAAGTTGATAGTATAACCAATCACATCATTAATTTATTAAATCCTACAGAATCTCCTAAAAACATAAAGGATAATATATATTCTAAAGATAATTTTTCATTTGTTGCCAATACTAAGAATTTTACTCCATATGGTAAACAAGATATTTTAAATATTTTTTATACTATCTTAAATCACGGGCTTAATAATGAAACATTCTATTGTCCTAAAGAATATAAAAATTGTATTGAAGACATAAGAGCAATTAGTAAAGATGATACTTTTTTAACTCATTTAAATAATTTTGTTCATCCTTATTATTCTTTTATGAGTATAAATACCGATATTATTGACACTGGAGAAATACATATTACTGTTAATTATATTTATACTAAAGAAGAAATAAATAAAATTAATGAAGAAGTTGATAAATTAATTGAAAAATTAATAACTAGTGATATGGTTGATAACTATGATAAAATAAAAGCTATTCATGACTATATAATAAATACTACTAAATATGATTTAAAAAACGATAAAGAATTAAAAAGTTATAATGCTTATGGTGCTTTATTTAATCATTATGCTACATGTAATGGCTATACAGATTTAATGGCTATTTTCCTAAGTAAACTTGGTATTACCAATTATAAAGTTGCAACTACTAACGAAACATCAGGCCATGTATGGAATGCTCTAGAACTTAATAATGAATGGTTACATTTAGATCTAACTTGGGATGACCCTGTAAGTAGTGATAATAAAGATTATTTATATCATAAATATTT
>CAYMVR010000012.1:0-14804 GCA_964393945.1 uncultured Muribaculaceae bacterium
ATTTATATTATCAAAATAGTACATAGCTTGTACTTTTTCTTTAGCTTGTAATAATATCTGTATATTATCTTCTTTAATACTATAACTTGTAATTACTCCTGTTATTTCTTTATCATTTATAGTATATTTAGATTCATACTTAACCACTTTAGTAAATAGAAGAACATATAAAAAAAGAAAAACAAGAGAAAAGAGAATAAACTTTTTAGACTGTAATATAATCTTTAATCTTTTCAAAAGTTTTTTCTCCTATTCCACTTACATTCATTATTTCTTCTTTAGTCTTAAAAGTACCATTTGTAATACGATAATCAATAATATCTCTTGCTTTTACTTCTCCAATACCCTTAATTTCCGTTAACTCATCAATACTAGCCGTATTAATATTTACAACATCAGTTTTGGATTCACTTGCCTTTTCTTCCTTATCTATTACATTATTATTTTCCTGCACTTTATCATCAAGCAGAGGTTCTTGAGTATTTTCTGATACAATAACGCTTTGTTTTTCTTGAGTGCATTCTCTAATATCATAATCAGTTACAATGCATTCATTTGGTACAACTTTTTTTAAGCTTTCTTCTTCATACTCTTTAACTTCTTCTTTCGTATATACAAAAAGCACCATTTCATTTTTAACTCTCATACTAAGATTAATACTATTTTGAAAAGCATTACTATTAAATCCTCCAGCCATAGTAATAACATCATTTATTATAGCTGTACTATTTACTTCATAAACCCCAGGCTTTTTTACTGCACCTTTTACATCTACATAAACTTTGCTAACTTTATTATCTTCCACTATTTTCTCTTCTGTAACTTCTTTTTTAATTTCTGTTTTATCCGCAATAGCTATCTCTTTAATTTCTGTAGTGTTTTTCTCCTCTTTTGTAACTTTTTGATAAATAAGTAACCCAATAATAATAAAGATTAATAAAAAAGTTAAAAAATCTTTTCCATACTTTTTTATATAAAAAATAATGTTATCCATTTTATACCTCCTTTCCATGCCTATTGTAACAAAAAAAGAGCAAAAACAAAAAAACAGATTTATTAAAATCTGTATCAAAAACCGGGTATATTTCGTGCTAAAAGCATAAAATCTGTTAAAAATAAGCCCCAAACAATTAAAATCTGTAATTTTTCATTTTTTTATAGTTTTTTGTTTTTTCTTATGAAAAAGAATTGTAAATAAAAATAAAATAAGTAAAAAACTAACACTAGCAATACCAGGAACGGCATAAGGTGAAATACTATCTTTAACTTCTACCTCTAAGATTTTTTGATTATCACTTATTTCAACTACTTCTTCTTCATATAAGATATAAAAATAATATGAAGTTACTTCACTATCCTTAGTAGCCTTAAGTTCTACTACACTATTATTCTCTAAGTTATTATTAATTATTTCTACATTTACGCCCTCATCAATTTTATAATCAAATTCTAATTCTTTAACATTTTTAGCAACGACTACACTATATTTTGATTGTAATTCATTAAAGCTAAGGCTCATCTCTCCATTAACTACTTTTAAATTATGAATCATAATACCACCTAAAATTAGGTTAAACAAAAAAAGAAAACTTATACAGTTTCCCTAAATTAATTTAATTAATATTTCATTCATAACATATAGTTTCTTAGGATTAATAAAAACATAACCATTTTTATATATTAAATCTCCATTTTTAATTAGTGGTTTAATTGGAAATATATTTTGCATATTTTCATCAAACTTATTAAAGAAAGACTCTAAATTAATTCCCTCTAATTTCCTAAAACCTAAAATAAGCTCATTTTCCATATTATCAACTTTACTCATTAAAGCTTTAGAACTAATAGTGTTACCCTTTAAATATTCTGTTAAGCTTTTTGTGTTTTCATATCTAACAGCTGCAACATAACCACTTGCACCACACCCAAAACCATAATATTCTAGATTATTCCAATAAGTTAAATTATGTCGTGATTGATATCCTTTACGAGCAAAATTAGACACTTCATAATGAACATATCCTGCTTTTTTAAGTGTTTTACAAATTAAATCATACATCTTTGAATCTCGTTCTTCTTCAATTGGCTTTATTTTATTATAACCAACTAAAGTATTTTTCTCAATCATCAAACTATAAGTACTTATATGTTCAACTTTTAATTTCAAAAACTTCTTTAAATCACTAACTAAATCTTTATTTTCTTCCCCAGGTATAGCATACATCAAATCAATATTTATATTTTTAAAGCCAATCTTTCTTGCTAGTAAAATTTTAGCTTTAGCATCTTTAAAATTAGCCTCTCTATTCATAAATGCTAATTTATCTTTGTTAAAAGATTCAATACCTATACTAAGACGATTTACCCCATATCTATATAAAAGTCTTAACTTATCTTCCTCTAAATCATTTAAATTGCATTCAAAAGTGAACTCAGCAGTTTTGCTCATATTAAATTTTCGAAGTATTTCCATCAAACTCTCAATTTCATCTACTCTAAGAGCGCTAGGGGTTCCTCCACCAATATATAGCGTTTCAATCTCTTCGCCTAAATACGCATTATCAATTTCTTCTTGTAATTTTTCAAAATAAGGCTTTACCCATTCTTTATTATAAACAACTTTACAAAAATCACAATAAGAACAAATACTATTACAAAAAGGAATATGGATATATACCGCATGAATCTTATCCATTATCGACCTCTTTTTTGTTCTTCCGTATTGCTAACTCTTTCTATCGCAAGACGAATTGTAGAATATGAAATTCCCGTCATATCCTCTAATGCCCGATAAGAAAGATTTTGATCCTCTTTAACTCTCTTAAGTTCTAAAGCATAATCGTCTGTTATAATTTCTGCTTTTTTACTAACAGTGCCTCCATGTTTTCGTCCTAGCAAAGAATTGCGAGCCATAGCAAGCTTTAATTTTTCGGCCAAAACAGGATTATAATCTTCTGTACCTGGTGTTCTTATTTTTTTAAATTCTTTCATAATATAAGATTTAGAACACCCAAAATGTGCACAAGCATCATTTATTGTATGCCCTATACAAACATAAACAATAATGTTATATATATTCATTAAAACTACTCCTCTCCGCTTAATACTGCCAAGAAGGCTTCTTGAGGTACTTCCACATTTCCTACCATCTTCATTCTTTTTTTACCTTCTTTTTGTTTTTCTAGTAGTTTTCTTTTTCGTGAAACATCTCCACCATAACATTTAGCCAAAACATTTTTTCGCATAGCACTTATTGTTTCTCTTGCTATTACTTTAGATCCCACACTTGCTTGAATTGGTAGTTCAAACATTTGACGTGGAATTAATTCTCGTAACTTCTTAACTATTGCCCGACCTCTTGTATAAGCAAAATCCTTATGAACTATAACCGATAAAGCATCTACTGGATTACCATTTAATAAAATATCCATTTTAACTAAATCTGATGATCTATAACCACATATTTCATAGTCAAAAGAAGCATATCCTTTCGTATAACTCTTAAGTTTGTCAAAAAAATCATAAACAATTTCTGATAAAGGTATCTCATAATGAATATTTACACGTGTTTCATCAATATACTCCATTGATTTATAAATGCCTCTTTTATCCTGACATAATTCCATAATTGAGCCAATATAATCACTAGGAACAATTATATTCGTATAAATAAATGGTTCTTCTATCATATTAATATTTGTTCTATCAGGCATTTTATTAGGTGAATCGATTTCAATTATTTCTCCACTATTTAAAGTAACTTTATAAATAACACTAGGACTAGTAGCAATAATACCAATATTAAATTCTCGCTCTATTCTAGTCATTATTACATCCATATGTAACAAACCTAAAAAGCCTGTTCTAAAGCCAAAGCCTAAAGCATCTGAGGTTTCTGCTTCAAATGCTAAAGCAGCATCATTAAGTTTTAATTTAGATAAAGCATCTTTTAACGCTTCAAATTGATTTGGTTCAACTGGAAATATTCCTGAATAAACCATTGGTTTCATTGGTTGATATCCTTTAATAGGCTCTTTAGCTGGATTACTTGCAAGTGTAATTGTATCTCCAACTTGAACTTTAGATATGTCTTTGATACTTGCTGAAATATAACCTACTTCACCCGCTACTAATTTATCTTTCTTTACTTCTTTAGGCGTACTAACTCCAAGTTCTACAATATCAAACTCTGCCTCAGTTGCCATCATTTTAATTCTATCTTTTATAGATATTTCGCCAGACTCTACTTTAACAAGAGCAATAATGCCTCTATACGCATCATATCTACTATCAAAAATCAAAGCTCTAGTCTCGTTTGTTTCTGGAATATCAGGTGCCGGTATTCGTTTAATAACCTCTTGAATTAACTCTGGTACTCCTTCACCTGTTTTACCACTGCATAAAACTATTTCTTCTTTTTTAAATCCAAAAACTCTTACTAATTCTTCAGTAACTTTAGGAACATCAGCATTAGGTAAATCTATTTTATTAATAACCGGAATAATTGTAAGATCATTATTTAAGGCAAGATATAAATTAGCAATAGTTTGGGCTTCTATTCCTTGAGCAGCATCAACCACTAATATAGCGCCCTCACAAGCCGCTAAACTTCTTGAAACTTCATAAGAAAAATCGACATGTCCCGGAGTATCAATTAAATTTAATATATATTCTTCACCATTATAAGTTGTTTTAAGCATAACAGCATTTAACTTAATGGTAATTCCTCTTTCACGCTCAAGATCCATACTATCAAGCATTTGCTCTTTCATTTCTCTTTTATCTATTGCATTCGTGAATTCCAAAATACGATCAGCAAGCGTACTTTTACCATGATCGATATGTGCAATAATAGAAAAATTTCGAATATTTTTTGCCTTCATATATAACACCTATTATATTATAGCGAATGTATTCTCTTAAATCAATGCTAAACTTTTTACTTCTTTTTCTTCTTCAAATTCTTCTTTTTATTTTTTTCTTGCACCCCATACTGTTTCATTTTCTCAAAACTACTATGATAATATTTTTCTAAATCAGGGAATGCTTTTAAAAGTCTATTAGGAAAAGTTTTAAATCCTTGAGTTAATTCCTTTAATTTTTTATCAAATACAATTGGAATCTTGGCTATTTTCTCATTTTTAAGTTCTTCCACAATAATAATTCTATTTCGTAAATTATAAGCAACATAAATAGAATAAATAACATCAAAAATCAGTAATATCAAAGCCACAAGCGCTATTATAAGCCATACTTTAAAAGGAAAAGCCTTAAATAAAATTATCATAAGTGGTGCTACAAAATAAACAATTACTAGTGACAAAACACCGAAGGCTAAAGAATTTCTAAGACATATGCGACCATTTAAATTATAGGGCATAGCACTATAATCCCACCATTTATTACAAAATATCTTTTCCATTAAAAAAGAAACAAAGTACTCTAAAGAACTAGCAATAATAATTCCAAAAACAAAGACAACAACAGGATCATTATAATATCTAAACAGGCAAAATAAAATAAGTACTGCTCCTACTCCATAAATAGGGATAAAAGGTCCACATAAAAATCCTCGATTAACTATCTTTTTAGAATTTAAAAATACCCAGAATACTTCTAAGAAGTAACCTACCAAAGAACAAATTAAAAAAATCATAAAACCAAAGACGAATATTCTCAACATAATTATACCTCTAATTTAATTATATCATTAAGAACCAATTTTAACCACCTTTTAAAGCATATTTATTATTATAACTTCATAAGTTTAATTAGAAAGATGAGGATTAATTATGATTAACAAGCAAAATCTGTGGTTTATTACTTTGTTTTCACTTATAATGGTTTTGAGTATTTATTATTTAACTATGAGCGACGACACATTATCTACTCTAAATGTAATGAAAGAAAAAAATGAACCCGTAGATGTTGTAATTAGTGAAAATGAAACTTTAGTAGCCCTAAAAATAGAGCAAGAAGAAGCCCTAGTAGCTAAAATCGAAGAGTTACAAAATGTATTATTAAATAACAGTTCTAGTTTAGAAGAAAAAAATGATGCTTATGAAAAATTACAAGATATCAATAAAGAAGAAGCAAATAAAGAAGCAATAACTAAAAAAATTAAAGATGAATTTAAATTAGATTCCGTTGTTAGTATTGATGGAAATAATATCAAAGTAACAATTTCCTCTACTAAGCACGATACAAAACTAGCTAATAATATTATTAGAAGTGTTCAAAGTTTATATAGTGAAACTAAATACATCACTATAAAGTTTAGTTAATTAAGGCAAATAATAACCAAATAAGTACGTGTCTCATAAAATACTAGTAGGATAGTATTAATGTTGAAAGGAAGAGACACGTGAAAAAAAATATTCTAACTAAAAGAGAACAACAAATATTCACCTTATTAGTTGACGGAGCAAATACTAAAGAAATAGCTGCCACTCTCCATATTAGTGATAAAACTGTACGAAATCACATATCCAACGCTATGCAAAAACTAGAAGCAAAAGGTCGTGCTAATGCTGTAGTAGAACTTCTCAAACTAGGTGAAATTTCGTTTTAGATAAATCTCCATATGGAGATTTTTTTAGTATAAATTAAAACTAAAATCATATTTATTTATTAAGGTGATTTTATGCTAAAAAAAAGTGCATTAAGAAGAATCATGACCTCTACTCTAGCCCTTGTTATTGTAAGTCTTCTTTACTTTTTCCCAAGTAGTAAAAATTTAAATAATATCAAAAAAATTACAAATTATGAGGAACCAGACACTGTACCATTATATCTTCTAAATAAAGATAATTATGTAGTAAGAACAACCTATGCCACTAATACTAATGATGATATTGAAATAATTAAAGAATTAATTAAAGCATTAACAATTGATAGTGATACCAAAGAAAATATTCCTCATAATCTTTCTCCAATTATCCCCAAAAACACCAGATTAATAGATATATCATTAGAAAATGGCTTACTAAAAATCAATTTTACGAAAGAATTTTTAAATGTATTAAAGAGTGATGAAGAAGCCTTAATTGAAGCCATAACCTACACTCTAACCGAAAACAAAAACGTTCAAGAAATTATGATATTTATAGAAGGAACCAAATTAGAGTATTTACCTCAAACCAAAAAAAAATTGCCACTTACTTTAACAAGAGAGTTTGGGATCAATAAGTTATATGATGTTGCAAGTATCCAAGATATAACCAAAACAACTATATACTATATTGGTAAAGATGAAGATTTAATTTATTACATTCCCGTAACCAAAATTGATAATAATAAAAATAATAAAATAGAAATTATTATTGAAGAATTAAAAAGTTCACCCACATATGAAACAAATCTATTCAGTTATCTAGCCTCATCTGTTAAATTAATGAATTACGAAATATTAGAAGATGAAATTAATTTGACATTTAATAACGAGATATTATCAGATTTACAAGAAAAAGACATTTTAGAAGAAGTAAAATATTCAATAGCTCTTTCATTAAAGGATTCACTACAAGTAGAAAAAGTAAACTTCTTAGTTGATGGCAAAATAATAAGTACATTTTATGAAAAATAAAACAAAGTTATTTCACTTTGTTTTTCTTCTTTTTTAAAATAGCCCCAATACCTATAACAGTAAGAACACTTGCTATAGCTCCACCAATAACAGCAACTTTTTTCTTATTGGTTTTATTTTTTTCTTTTTTATCTTCCATTTTTCCTCCTAGATTATATAATTAAGTATAGCATTTAATACCTCCAATGTCCATTTAGAAAAATACTAGTTTACATTATAATTCACTAGAACATACATATTTACTCAAAAATCCAACATAATATTAATACATTTATAGTTTTCCACTTGAAAATTTTACCAAAATAAGTTATAATCATTCATAGTTAAGTTGTTACGGCTCCGTAGCTCAGCTGGATAGAGCAATCGCCTTCTAAGCGATCGGTCGCGTGTTCGAATCACGCCGGAGTCACCATTATAAAAAATAATCCCTTAAATAAAGGGATTTTTTAATTTATCTTCCTTTACTTTTTACCTCATATAATTCAAGATTTTCCTCTTGTTCTCTAATAAGTTTGACATCAATTATTTTACTTCTAATCTCATTTTCTAAAAGTTTTAATTTCTTAAGCAACATATCTTCCGTTGTTTTACTAATAAATATATGATACTTACGAATTAATATATTTCTAAGACGCGCTACCTCATCTAAAGCAATCATTAAATTACCTTCTTGATTTTCATCACCATCATTATCTTGTAATACTTTGAAATAATATTCTAAAATCTTTTTATAATGCTTATCAAAATTAGTGGCAATCAAAGAATCTATTACTTGAACATCCCAAATTATAATTTCGCTTACTTCAAGTTCATTTTTCTTATTTATCTTATAATGAAAACCTTCTCCCAAATTAAAGATAGTTGCCTCTATATTCTTATTCCATTCTCTAATTTTAAAATTCTTCACAAGCCTCACCTCTTTAATAAATCTGGTCTTTTTTCTTTTGTAACACGAATTTGTTCACTTTTACGATACTCATCTATTTTTTTATGATCTCCATTTAAAAGGACTTCTGGAACCTCTAAGCCTCTAAAATTTCTTGGCTTTGTATAATTAGGATAATCCAGTAAATTATCTTGGAAAGAATCATTTAAAAGTGATTCTTCTTGAATAACACCTGAAATATAACGAGAAAGTGTATCTATTATAACTAAAGCTGGTAACTCCCCTCCCGTTAAAACATAATCGCCAATACTAATTTCTCCATCGACAAAATTATAAATTCTCTCATCAAAGCCTTCATAATGTCCACATACTAAAATGAGATGTTTAGTATCGTTAATAATACTTTTAGCGAGACTATTATTAAACCTCTTACCTTGAGGAGTCAAAAGATAAACTTTAGAATCATCCGTTTTTACTGCTTCAATTGCTCGAACTACTGGTTCCACGCACATAACCATTCCTGCGCCACCACCATATGGTGTATCATCAACCTGACCATTTTTATAAAGAGTATAATCTCGTATGTTAACTATATTTATTTCTAATAGACCTTTTTGAATAGCTCTTTTAATAATACTTTCTCCAATATAAGATTTTATAATATCTGGAAAAAGGGTTAAAATATCAAATCTCATAATATCAAATCCTTAGCATTTAATACTTCAATACATTTATTGTTCACATCAACGCGTTTTATATATATATCATTATAAGGGATATAATACTTTTTTTCAAACAAAATTTCTAATAAAATATTACCATTATTATCAAAAATATCTTTAACAACCCCATAATTTTTATTATCAGATATAACTTTCATTCCAATTAAATCATCTAAAACATAATCATTAGAAGATAAGATATCTCTACGAAGAACATAAACTTTTAATCCTTTATAAGGTAACACTTCGTTTATATCGCTATATCCTTCCATTACAATCATATCATAATTTTTGTGTTTACGATAACTACAAATAGTCTGCTTTATTTTATTTTCTCCAATATAAATACTCATACCTTTTTTAAATACAAGATCTTTTTTATCAAAATTACTAATTAATCTAATTTCCCCTTTAATACCATGTGTTCCTACAATTTTACCTATATAAATATAATCCACCATTTAATTCCTCCATTATATTCTTATTAAAACTATCTCTTTCTTCTCCTTCTTCCTTGCCCAATTTCTGTACAGGTTAATTTAAAGCCACCATTGTTTAGAGGTTCTAAATAAATATTCATATATCCTTTTTTAGATAATAATGACACTAAATAAGTAATAAAATTCCATTCTGTCATACATATAGAATTATCCTCGCCATAATACTCAGCATCATACTTGAAATAATATAATCTCTTTCCACTTGCATCACAAGTATAATCAATAATATTTTTTTGCCACTCTCCATCTTCATTAATCATATCGATTATATTCTTTTTTGATAAAGATATACGCATATTAATTACCACCTATCTGTTTAATTCATAAAAAATTATACTTGCCGCCACACCAGCATTTAAACTCTCACAATTTTTATTAATCGGAATATTTAGAAGTACATCACACATATCTTTTAAATTATCATTCATGCCTTTGCCTTCATTGCCAATTATAATAGCACATTTATGGATATTTTCAAGTTTTTTTAATTGAGTACCGTTTTTTACATCAGTTCCATAAATAATATAATCATTCTTTTTTAACATATTAATTGCTTCTCCAATATCCTGAACTTTAAAATTTATATGAAACAACATTCCTTCACTAGACCTAATAACTTTTTCATTATAAAGCGAAACTGTATCAGGACTCATAATAATTGTATCAATATTAAAAGCTAGAGCACTTCTAATAATAGTTCCTAAATTACCTGGATCTTGAATAGAATCAAGTAGACAAACATTTCCCTTTATTTCTCTTTCTTCCATCATCTTACAAATACTTATAACATTTGTTCCACTTACTTGACTAGAGATTTTTTTAAGTATAGAATCACTTACTTCATAAAATGGGATATCATCTATTTCAAAAGATTTATCATTAGATATAATTTCCATAACGATACCCTTTTTTAATGCTTCTTTTAATAAGTGATCTCCCTCCGCGATAAATAAACCCTTACTATCACGATATTTTTTATCTTTTAATTTTACCCATTCTTTAACTTTACTATTTTGTAATGATTCTATTTTCATTCTTTCAAATCCTTTCTTGCCATTTTATAATTAGGATAATATTCTTCTACCATATTCCAAAAATCTCTACTATGATTATGGTATTTAAAATGACACATTTCATGAACTATAACATATCTAAGATCATCTTTAGAATATCTAATTAATTCTGTATTAAGAGTTATGGTATTTAATTTATAATTACAAACTCCCCATCTCGTTTTCATTTTCCGGAATTTTAAAGTAAAAGGTGGTGTTTTAATTATATTTTTAAAATACTCTGTTTCTTCTGTAAAAATTCTTTTTATTTGTTTATTTAAAAATCTTTTTAACATAGCCTCATCTTTTATAGTCAAAACGCCATTTTGAAAATCTATCTCACTAACTGTACTATCAAATACTAAATCATATTTTGTTCCTAAATACCAAAACTCCTGCTCTTTTTGAACTTTTTTTTCTTGCTTATCCATCATTCTTTCTAAAGCTTTTTTATTTTTTAATATTAACTTTTCTATTTCTTTTTTACTAGTATAACGATTCGCACTAATACATAAGTTACCTTCACTATCGAATCGAAAATAAATATTTTTAATTTTTTTATAAACAATAACTACATTAACAATTTGATTATTTAATTCTACTTGCATATCCATCGCCTAAAAATATTATATCGTATTTTAGTCTGTATAAAAACCCTTTTTAACTAATAAAAGAAAAACTTCTCTAAGAGAAGTTATCTAAAAAATAAAAGTATCATATATAAAATATATATTGCCACAAAGGTTATACCATTTGACACTGTCATTTCATCTTTTTTATCAGTATAAGGGAATATACCCAAAATAATTGTTGCTACAATTAAAATAATAAGTTGTAAATTATAAGAAGTATTATAAGTAATAGGACTAATCATTGCAGATAATCCTCCAATAAGTAAAATATTTGAGATATTAGAACCTATTATATTACCAATTGCAATATCTGGATTACCTTTTAATGAAGCTGTTATACTAGTTACAAGTTCAGGAAGGCTTGTACCTATAGCAACTATTGTAAGACCGATAATTTTTTCACTAATATTTAACATATTAGCAATCTCACTTGCATGATCAACAACAAAGTCTCCTCCAAATTTTAAAGCTACAATTCCAACTACAATTGATAAAACACACTTAAAAATAGATATTTTTTTCTCGTTTTTATCTTTACTATCATTACTTAATTTTTTGCCAATCACAATATTATATAATAAAAACAAAAGAAATAATGCCATTAAAATAAGTCCATCTGTAAAATTAACTGACTTTCCTAAATTACAAAAAAACATAAATAAAACTGTTACAAACAAACACATAGGGACATCCACAAATTTTGTTTCTTTTTTAAATACAACTGGTCTTATTATTGCTGATATTCCTAAAATAAGAAGCAAATTACAAAGATTACTTCCAATAATATTGCCAAGTGATAAATCAGAAAAACCTGACATAGCTGATTTTACACTTACAAATAGTTCCGGCATAGAAGTACCTATTGAAACAATTGTAAGACCAACAATAATCTCAGGAATATCAAATTTTTTAGCAATTCCACTAGAACCACTTACTAATATATCAGCGCCCTTAATAAGCAAAATAAGTCCTAAAATAATAAAAACGATATGGATAAACATAATCAGCAACTCACATTCTAAGAAAAATTATAACATATCCTATCGTTTAATATCTAAGTCATTTAATGCATTTACACAGTTTTGACAATCATCTTTCATTGTTTTAAAAATTTCATTAATTTTAACATCATTCTTTTTATACTTATCGTTTCCAATTAAACGTCCAAAAACATTAGTAAGCCTCATAAAATCAATGCCACAACTAGATAAAGACTCACTTAGATTATTTCCATAAATATTAGTACCTAATCTAAACATTGTATCAATATCACTTTTAAATATATCTTTTAAGTGATAACTTACAAACACAGCAATAATATACCTGTTATAATACCAAAAATTAAAGCCATCCGCAGAAACATATGAAAGAACTTTATCAATATTACCATAAACTAAAGATCTATATGGCTCTTCAAAACTCATAATATATTTTCTTAAATTATCTGGTGTTACAACCCCTTCTTTTCCGTATACTTCTATTATAGTAAATTCCACAAAATAACGATATATATAAGTTTCCAATAATTTTATTGTATTATATTTATGTTTTAAAGCAGCACTTCTGTATAAATCATTATCTATTAAATAATCCGCAAGCATCACTTCAATTGTTGTTGAAGCAATTTCTACCAAAAAATTAACATTATCATATGTATCAGCATTCCCTAAGATTTGAAAAAATATTTTATGTAACATTTCATGGGCTATTATAAATAAATCGTCTAAAGTTCCATGAAGAACAATTCTAAGATTTCCAACACAATCCAATTTAGATTTTACGTCTTCACTATCTAATTTATATTGTCTAATAACATCTTCACTTAACCGATCATAATTATCCTTTATGAATTGCTTCTTTTCTTGATTATCTTGAGCACTTTTAAAATGAACTTCACCATTTCCTAAAATATTTAAAAACGTATCTAATAATTCGGGACTAATGTCCTTTAAAAATGCCTCTAAAATACTCATAGTCTCATCTAAAGAAACATAATCAATATCATGATAAACAGGATGCTCAAGTTTTAAACTAAGAATTAATTTAGCAATATCATAAGTAATTTTAAAATGACTAAAATCATAATTATTAGCAATAAAAGCTTCTCTTACTCGTTCATTTATGATTTTAAATATTAAATCATTATTATTCATAATTAAATTCTCCCTAATAAAGAATATATTTAACTATCTTCCAAAACCTGTCTCATCAATATAGCAAGGAGTATTAGATAATTCTATATATTTCATCCCCTCACTATCTTTTTGCCCTACTAATTTTATATTATTTAAATCTATTTCTACTTCACTAGCATTTCTTAAATTATATAAAAGTGGAACATTTAAAACATCTTCACCGTCAAATGTTTCTTCATAAGAATAATCACCATATATTACTACATGACTATCATCTGGAATATGAAGATTAAGTTCTTTAGAGTATTCTGCACCAATATATATTGTATTACTATTAGAAATTACTTTAGCACCCTTAGCTTGCAAAGAATTATAAATTCTTACTACACTAATACAAGGCAATACTATTTCTTTATTAGAAGCAAACTCATTTAAATATACAGTTAAAAAACCATTTTTAGATTCATTACTTAATTTACCTAAAAGTTCATAAGCATCAAATTCTTCACTATAAATATGAAAATCAATATAATTAGATTCTAAAATCCATCTTAAATCATTATCACTTAAATTGCCAGAATAAAGAGCCATTCCCATAATATTATAACCAGAAAGCAAGTCTTTTAAAGAAATTTGCTTAAAATCATCAGCAAAGCCAAAAGAATAAGTTAAATTAAGAGGTAAATTAGCAACTATATCTAAATCATCACATGTAATATTAGTAAATTCAACTCTTATACTATTTAATAAACTTCTATTCTCGGCAATAATATCTTGAATACACGCAAAATCTTTAATGCTAGATACATTAAAATATAAACTATCTTCTTCTGGTGCATAATAAGTCCATATAGTTGGATTATCTTGAACTAATTTATTGATAGCAGTTAAAAAATCTTCTTTATTGTTAAACTTTTTAGCTTTCCATTTTGCCACTAATGTTATATCCTCATCTATTGGAGTTCTAAAATCATATTCTTGATTATTTAAATACCAACCTAAAAAGTCATAATTTTCTTTACTTGGTATCGCAATTGTAGGTGCAATTGCTCCCCCAATAACATGACTATCATCAAAAACTTGACCATCTTCATCAACAAACATTACTGTAAATAAACTAGTATTTAACTCAATAGCTTTTCCTTTATCATCACTTGTAGAATTATCATTATTATTATTAGCACAACCTGTAAAAGTTGCTGCAGCATAAAATGCTAAACCTAACGCCGTAAATCTTTTTAACGTATATTTTTTCATTATCCCACTTCCATTAAGGACATATTTTACTAAAT
>CAYMVR010000013.1:0-13408 GCA_964393945.1 uncultured Muribaculaceae bacterium
GCTTGAACTATAAATGGGGAAGCAAGAAATAAAACTATACTCAAAAATATTTTTTTCAAAAGACAAACTCCTTTCAAAAAAGACTTACAAGAAGTAAGCCTTAAAATTTTACTTGAACATTTTCTCTTTCAGCACTCGCTGCTTCAAAGAAAGTTTCTTTTTTAAATTTGAAAATGCTTGCTACAATATTAGACGGTACCATCTCAACTTTATTATTATATTGCATTACGATATCATTATAAAATTGTCTTGATATAGCAATTTTATTTTCAGTTTCATTAAGCTCTTTTTGTAAATCAGAAAAATTTTGATTTGCTTTTAAATCAGGATAACTCTCTGCTAAAGCAAATAATTTACTGACAGCTTTAGTAAGTTCACCATCAGCTTTCATTTGATCTTCTGGTAAACTTGCAGATAAATAAGTATTACGAGCTTTTACCACATTTTCTAAAGTTTCACTTTCATGTTTAGTATAACCTTTAACAGTTTCCACTAAATTTGGAATTAAGTCAAATCTTCTTTTTAATTGAACATCAATTTGACTCCAAGCATCTTTTACTCTATTACGTAGTGATATAAGTCCATTATAAGTTGCAACAACCCATAAAACTAATAATACTACAATAACAAGTACTACAATAAGCCATGTTGGCATATAATCTCCTCCTCTTAAATATATATTACCATAAGTTTTATTTAAACACTATACTTTATATTATTATTTACTAATTTTTACAATTAATTACTTACAACTTCTAACTCTTTAACCTGATTATCTAAAATAGAATATAAGTAAAGATGTACAGGCTTATCACTAACACTAGTAACATAATCATAATATACTTTCAATTGTTTTATATAACCTTCATCTTCTATATTTTTAAGTTTATAATCTATAATCTTTATTTCATCACTGTATTCTAGCATCAAATCAATAATTCCATGATAACTTTTATTATTTGTATCAAAATAAAATTCCAATTCTTGATAAATAATAGCGTCCTTAAAATTAAAAGTTTTAACCAAAGCCTGAACATGTTTATTATTTGATGGTTTAGTAAAATCTGTTTTTTCTAAAAATTCATGCATCAGTGTTCCAAATTCCAAAGTCTTAGCTTCTTTTTTAGTAATAATATCTTGAATAATTTTAGAAGCATGTTGCTCTTGAATTTTTTCTATATTAATATTTAATTCTTGAAAGTCAATTTTATCTGTTTTATTTTCAAAAATATCTTTGCTCTTTTGAATAGTTACTTCATAATTTTTAGTTGCATCTATTTTATTTAAATCAATTTTTTTTATAAAGGAACTTAAATTTAAAGCCATCACTGATATAAAATCATAAAATGAGCGAAACTTACTGGCTAGTTTATTATCTACTACTCCTCTTTGATATTCCGGATATTTAGGTTTAGGTAAAACAATAATTATTTGCTCTTTACTTCTTGTAAGGGCTACATAAAATAGTCGTATTTTTTCTGAAATTTCTTCTTGATAAACACGATTTTTAATGAGTGTTTTTAATATCGTTGTTCCAATACCTTCTTTAAAATAAGGAGTTAAAATACCATATTTTGAATCAAATAAAAATCTACTTTGAATATCTTTTAAATTAAAATCTTTTTTAAATCCTGCAAAATAACAAATAGGAAATTCTAAGCCTTTTGATTTATGAATATTCATCAACTTCACACAATCTCCAAGACCTTGTGCCTCTTTATATCTTATTTCTTTTTTACTTGTAATTACTTCATCTAGATACCCTAAAAAATCTTTAATTGTAAATCCTAACTTTTCTGCATTATTTGCAAGATCTCTTAAATATTCAAGTCTCTTAATTCCTGCCAAAACATTACCTACTTTAATTAACTTTTCATAAAAGCTAAAAGCATCAATAATTTCTTCAACTAAAATTCCAATCGTTTTTGATTCTATATTTTTAGCTAAACTAGAACATATTTTATAAATCTCGCTATCATAAAGTGTATTATTATTTAAATGATTTAATATCTCCTGATCACTTACTCCACCTATAAAACTACGCGCTATACTAACAAAAGAATAACGCATTTTTATTCCATTATCTTTTTCATTAATAGCTACAATAAGATTAACAATGTTTCTAATGATTGAAAGATCCTCTGAAATAACTAAATCACTATCCTTATAAACATCCATTGGAATTCCTAAATACTCAAATATTTTCTTATAAAGAGGCATATCTGTTCCTCTATCTAAAATAATACAAAAATCTTGATAACTTATATCTCTTTTACTCTTTAAATCAAAATCATAAACTTGATAGTGATCTTGTACTCTATTTTTTATATCTTTCGCTATTGTAAATGCTTCTATTTCTGCTTTAGAAAAATCACTTTCATCTTCATCATATTGTAGTATATTCATATTATAGTTATAATCTGTGTTACCTTCTTGTATATAAGATAAATTTCCATAAACCATTTCATGATTTATGGCATAATCTACTCCCCCATAATCTAAACTCATCAAAATATTAAATATTAAATTAATATTATCCAAAACTTCTTTTCGCGAACGAAAATTCTTTAATAAATCTATCTTTTCACCATTTAAATGTTTAGCGTAATTTTCATATTTTTCTTTAAAAATATTTGGATTAGCATTTCTAAAACGATATATTGATTGTTTAATATCACCAACCATATATACATTATTATTTTCTATTTCATTAATAAACATTTCTTGTAAATCATTTGTATCTTGATACTCATCAACTAATATTTCATTATATTTATTTTTAAGTTCATCCCGAATATTACTATTTTCCCTAACTATACATATAGCCATTTTTGCAATATCAATAAATTCAAAGGCTTCATGCTCTTTTTTATATTGGAATAATCTTTTATCTAACTCTAAAATAATCTCTATTATAACATCAACATAATCTCTAGTAGAGAGTATTTGTTCTTTTAATTCTTCTTCACTATACTTAGTTAAAGTATCAATTTCCTTTAGTAATTCTTTTATTCTATCTTTAATTCTAACTGCTTCTTCAGGAATATTTCTAAATTGTATTTTACCCTGCTCTACTTTATACAAATCATCATATTTCTTAGGTTTAAAATATTTTGAAGCAACATCATATATTTTTGTATAAGCTTTTTCATCCAAATAATCTGCTAAAAGATAAAAATCACTTTCTAATTCCTCACATAAATCTTTTATATAAATAAAGTATTCTTGGATTAATGCTGAAATATTTTTTTCATTATAAAAACTATCTAAATATTTATCCAAGTAATCTTCTTTTTCATATTTTAAATCCAAAGATGCATTAATTCGTAAAATTGCTTCTTTTATTTGATCATCATCTCTAGTAGTAAAATCATCTATTAATTTTAAGAAAAGAGGGTTTTTATTTGTATAATGTTCCTCAAATATTTCATCTAATATTCTTCTTTTTTCCAAATCAATTATTGAAGAATCAATTATTGCTATTTCTTTACTAATACCAAGTAAAGTGTGATATTTTTTTACTACACTAAGAGCATAAGCATCAAAAGTTGTGATATAAGCCGAATCAATATATTCTAATTGTTCATTTAAACCTGCAGCTGCTATTTTTTTTCTGATTCTATTTTTCATTTCCCCAGCTGCTTCATTAGTAAAAGTCAAAATTAGGATATCTCTTATATCAACGCCCTCTTTTACTTTGCGTAAAACTCTTTCTGATAAAACCGCTGTTTTACCAGAACCAGCTCCTGCTGAGACAATAATATTACTTCCTTCTTTATTAATCGCAAGATTCTGTTCAGTCGTCCAATTCATGAGTCTCACCTCCTAATACTACTTCGTCATTTTTAGTAGAATAACATATATCATGATATTTACAATATTCACATGCTATATTCTTACCTCCAATTACTTTAGGATTAATTTCAAAATTACCTTGTAAAATATTATCAATAACATTCTCAATTTGTTTTTCTACAACTTCTGTTATTTCATCCATTTGTTTATTATCCAAGACTTTAGCTGTACTATAAAAACTACCATCATTTTTAAATCTAAGTCCTTTAACCATACTACTATTTTGATAATCCTCATCTAAATATTCTAAAATACTAGTTGAAGCATTAGAATATCCCTGTAATCTTAAATTTTCTTCTTTTATATCATTTAAAGTTTTTTTATCACTAACATTAGGTATTGGGCTAAGAACCTTTTGAATATAAAATCCTGCAATAATAGCATCTTTAAATCTATCTGCTTTTTTAAGTAAATATAAATAAATAGGAAGCTGAATATTAAGTCCATATTTTAAATTATCTAAAGTAATAACTGGATTACCAGTTTTATAATCTACAACTGCAAGTATTTCTTGTTCCTCATCTTTAAAGTACATTACTTTATCTATTAGTCCTTTAAAAGAAATCTTAATTCCATCTTTGTCAAAATATACATATAATTCACTTTCAAATAAATTATTCTTCAAGCTACTTTTATTATTCTGTTTCTTTATAGTATTAATAATAAATTCTAATTCTTTACTAAGTTTTTCTAAATAAAAGAATTCTTTACTAGATAATTGATATTCTTTTTCTTTAACAAACTTCATTATTTCTACTGGAATTATAATTTCACGTTCTAAACCTAACTCTAAAATATGATGAGCTATTGTTCCTAAAATAGTTTTAAAAGTTTCTTCATATTGATCAATTCTAAGTATTTTATTTACATAATATTTAAAAGCACATTCATTATACATTTCCATACTTGTATAAGCAAGTACTAACTCTTCGCCAATACGTTCTCTTAAAGCATTAATATTAACACCACTAAATTTATTTCTATAACCCAAATAATCTATATTAACACTATTACGATAAATAGACATAAAATCATTCATAATATTAAATTTAAAATACTGATCCAAAGAGTTAGCATAATTTAATTTAGTGTTTAATTTTGAATAAGATACTAAAGAATTATTTTTAGTTTGTTCTACACTTAAACCCATCTCATCAATAATTAAACTTGGGAATATTGTTTTATTATCACTCATCTGACAAGTTATAACCAGATTTTTAATTCTAGAAATATTAGCTTTCAATTGTTCTTTGGCATATTTATTCATAAGAGTACTTGTATCTATTCCAAGTTTACTACGAATACTATCACTTAAAAAATCATCATCTTTATATACAACAGGATAAGCCCCAATATGAAAGCCCAATAAAAAGACAAAACAAGATTCATCAAAATCTTCATCAAGTGAGGCTTCCTCTACTGCCTCTAAATAACGAGATTCTTTTATAAAAGAATGTTTCATATCCTCTATAATAAAGCTTTTTCGGATTGTTTTATCACTAATAAGTGCAGATTTATTAATAATTGTAATTAAGTCGTTTATATTATCATATTTGTTTTTTAATAATTCTATGTTGTCTTCTATACTATATTCAAAATAAGAAGAAAGAAAATCTTGAGCAATACTTGTACTATAAAATGTATGTCTATCCTTAAATTGAATAGGAATATGATATATATTAGAATAATACTTTATCGTATTTATATATTCTGGATTAATTATTAATTTAATATTATTTAAAGAAACCCCATCTAAATAAAGTTTACTAATTCTATTAACGACATATTCTACTTCTTCTCTTTTATCTTTTAATTGAAAAACTTTAGGCATATAACTATTTTTAGATGGTAAAATTCTTTCGACATTATCAAGTTTACTTAATATTAATTCTTCTTCGCGAGTTAAATTAGTATAGCCATATAAAACAACTTTTTTATTATTAATATACTCATGAAAAAGATTATCATATATTAATAATCCTTTTTCATCTAACTTTTCTTTTAATTCCAATAAAAAAGTTACTTTTTCATTTTTAATATCTTGTAGATAATATAAATGTTCCAAATACGTTTTAGCAACACTTAAAGTCACACTGTATTCCTGCATTACGTATTCCAAAGTCAAAGAATTATAATCAAAAAAAAGTTTTTTCTTAAGTTCCTTAAAAGTTAAAAACTTCAAATTATATAATTTCTTTTCTTCACTTAATTTTTTTAATATATATTTCTTATTACTAGCATTAGTTATAATTATAGTACAAACATTTTCCATAATATGATTCCTTTATATCTAATATTTTAACATATTTTATATAAATCTAAAACAAAAAAACAAACCAATTTATGGTTTGTTATATTCTAAATGGCGCTCGTTGTAGGACTCGAACCTACGACCTAACGGTTAACAGCCGTGCGCTCTACCGACTGAGCTAAACGAGCAGTACTACTAAATTATATTAAATATTATATTCAAAGTCAACACATTTATAACAAATATTTAATAAATTTAGCATTAATCAACTATGGTTCACTAGGCGTTTTTGTATCTTCTACTTTCGCAGTACTACAATCACCAGGATGTGTTATACAAACTTCACACACATGATATTCACCATTACGGTCAAATCCATCTAAGATTCCAAATATAGCACCAACTAATGTTGGAATAAAGAATATTATAACACCAGCGATAGCACGCATAGCAAGTGATTTTACAGCTTTCTTGATTTCATCATCTTTACTAGCAACTACAGCCTTTCCTAAATCAATCATACCAAATATGATAATTAAAATTGGAATAACAATCTTAAATACCCAAAGTACCCAACCTAAAACTTGCCAAATTTCTTTTAAATCTGAACAAATATGTGGCGCAGCCATTATTAACATACTCATTTCCTCGCTTTCTTATCTATCTATAATTTTAACTTAACTATCTTCATATGTCAAGTTTTTAGCAATTTTTATGTCAAATTTTATCAAACATTCATAATAAGAAGTACTGCTACAACAAGAAGTATCATTACTCCAACACCAGTTGTAATTAACATACTCATTGTTTTTCCTTCCATTTTCTCTAATCTGTTCTTATATTTTGTTTCCCTTGCTTTTTGTTGTAAATTAGAAATTGTCTTAGAAAAAGCCAATAATTGTTCTTGCTTTCTCTCTTGACGACCAAGACTTAAACGATAAAGAAGTCTCATCATTCTCATAGAGTCCCTAACTGGATATTGTCTAGCAAATTCCATATAAGGTTCTATGGTATTATTACCTGCATTAATCTCATTTATAAGTTGTTTTAATCCATCTTTAAATATTTCAGGCGCATCATCAAGTGACTTACCAATTGCAACAGGCACTGTATAGTGCTGAATTAAAATTTCTAAGCCTTTCAAATAATATGGAAGCATTGTATCTATTTCATGCAAATGTCTTCTATAGTAATTCTTTAAATTCAAATAATCTAATTTAAAGAATCCAAATCCTGCGACTAAACATACAATAAAATAAACATAACTCATATTTTTTAGAAGTAAACAAAATACTACTAAAGTAACAATAAGAGAATTTTGCATTCTTTTATTAAATAAAATATCAGCATTTACCGAATCACCATATTTTGCTCTAACATAAAAATCATAGTCGCTTTCTTTCATTCTACGAAAATACATTTCATTATCAGCAATTAATTTACTAATACTAATTCTTCCACTTTTAATTAATACATAAAATATAATAATTGCTACAACCGCTATTTCTATTTGCATTATTCTACCCCCACATCATCATTATAATATTTTTCTCCTGTGAGTAAAAAATAACAATTAATAATAATAATACCATGTAAGATAAGATGAACATACCATCTATCTAACAATTGAAGGTAACTTTTCTTACCTAGTAAAACTTGCATAACTAAAACTAATAAGAATAGAACTAAAGCAAAAGTAATAAATTTTGTATGGAATTGTTTTCTATCCATTTGATCTCTATAAACACCTTCTACTAAAGAGTCTATATCCATACTCATATTTTCTAGCGCTTCCCCAGAATCTTTCGCACCCTCTTTTGTAATTTGTAAGAATAATTGATGCATATTCTTTACCATATAATAAGGATATTTTTGATTAAAATACTCAATTGATTCATCAATCGTACCATTTTGATAAGACATATTAATCATCATTTTAACATCTTCCAAAACAGGATCTTCCAAAATTCCAGAATCTCTAACACCTTCTAGTGATTTAACAAAACTTTGTGTTGTATTAAATTCCATAATAACATTAGTTGTATAAATTTGAATTTGTTCAAAAATATATTCACTATATAATCTTTTACTTCTAAGCCAAGCAAGATATGGTACAAAAGCTATAGCAATACCACCATAGATTAATACCATTATCAAACTATAAAAATACAAATAAGCAATACCACCAGCAAGTCCTCCAAATATAATTACTTGAATAGTATAATCTTTAATTGTATAGTTTTGTTTTAATTCTTTCATTTTAGCACTAATTGTTTGAAAACTATAAGGAGCATATTTAGAATATACAACCCCTGCTTGAGACTTAAAAAAGGAGTAAACAGACTCAGTACTATCATTTTTTCTATAAATGATAACAAATATAGCAATAGCTATCCATATAACTAATTCCATTCTATTTCCTCCTTTTATAAAGTTTCAATTTCTTGTTTTTGATTTCCTAAATGGAAAACATCTTCCTCTAAAATAACTCCTTGTATCGCAAGATAACTTCTTAAATACTTTGTAGGATTATTTAAAGTAAACTTTCCATCCAATGTTTTTTGATAAATAGTATTTACTTTAGGCCTATTTTCGTCATCAACATAGAACTCACAAATTTCCATAATTTCTCTTTGGAATCTACCTAATTTTTCACTCATATAACCTTTAACATATATACCAATTTGAACATATCTATGAATCGTCGTAATAAATTGATCGACATCAATATTTGACTCAATCAAACTATACATACGCATAGGTATCAAAGATGCTTTATCAGAGTGAATTGTTGAAATAATATGGTGTCCTGAAGATATAGAATTTCGAACAGCCATAACAGCTTCTGCACTACGAACTTCGGATAACAATATCCAAATCGGATTTTGTCTCATACAAGTTACCAAAACATCTGAATAAGAAGCAATATTATTTGTTTTCATTGCTACTATATCCCTATGTGGAAATATACGATCTAAGTGCAATTCCAAAGTATCTTCAATTGTAATTATTTTTTCATTTTCTTTTGTTGTACTTGCCAAGTATTTAACAAGTTCGGTTTTACCTGAACCAGTTTCACCACTTACAATAATATTGGCATGACCTTGTACACAATTAAGCAAGAAATCTAATAAATCCGCACTAACATATTCTTCATTCAACAATTTTTCACGATTTAAACGAATTTTAGCAGGTGTTTTACGAATAACTAAAGCAACACCATTAGTTGCAATAGAATCATGAACAAAGTTTAAACGCAACTCTGTACTTTCAGCATCTAAAAAAGGATGTGCCATATTGAATGTTTTTCCCATAACATTAGAACATTGAAATGCTAATTTTTCAATTAAAGCATTATTAATATCTGGTCTTTCTACTCGGTAAACACCTTTAGATAATGACTTTAACCATAACTGTCCACCATTGGTGTATGAAATATCGGTTATATCATCTATATCTAAAAACTCCTTTATAGGTCCAAAATCTATTTGAGAAAAAATTGCATCATTCAAAATATGTCACCTCCTTTTATTTCTTTATTCTTTTATTCAGGGATTGATTCATCAGGGATATCAGCAGTATAACTAAGAATCAATTGCATTAAATACTGACTTGTTACCCTTGTTTCTCCAGGGTTATTCGTATAAGATGCATTTCCAGGAACTGGAATAATTTCAACTTTATTACTTCCTAATAAAATTGCTTTTTGTAAAAGTAAATATAAATTATATCCATCTTGTTCATTAGGAACTGCAAATAATAATTCTGCTGGAGCTCCAGCATTAGTAACGCTTGAGCTAAATATTGGTTTACCACTGCTATCACGAACATCTAATATTGGTAATTTGCTAATTAATTGTCCAAATATTAATTTACCATCACTACTTGTCATTCTCGCATATAAGTCAATATAATCCCCAGGTTGCATTGAGTTACCATAAGTTTTATGTAAATCAACAGATAAACTTACTGGACGATATCCATCAGGCATTTTCCAAAAAACAGTTCTTGGTATTGAATCGCACTTAACAACTTGATCTTTATAAAAGAATGAACCTGATGGAATAGTAGTTCCAATTGCTACACAATAAGGCTCCGATGCATTAATAATGCCAGTTGTATTTCTAATAATATTACTCTGCTTATTTGTAACCATTGAAGCTAAAACTTCCATATTAGAAATAGCATCTGAAGTAATCTGCGTTGTTGCTCCAAGAGACCTCTTAGCAACAGGAACAGTCATTGTATTAACCGCAGAATTAATACGATAATTATATCCAATAAATAGTACCACTAATCCTAATAAAACACCAATAATTGTAACTGTGTTTTTATTAGATAAAAATCTTTTAAAAGTCGTTAAAATATTTCCCATTTTATCCTTCCTTTCTAAATATTGCTCCAGAAATTAACTGTATTATCTTTACCCATAGTATTTATACAAGTCTCATGATTATAATGCCACCACTCAGATGGTAGATCTGTAATAACATTATCACTCATCATAATTGCATTTAAATCTTGAGCATATTTACTTTCATTATATTTAGCAACGTAATTTCTTGTACAGCTATGTTTTCTATAACATCCAGTATTAGAATACTTAAGAACACTCGTGCTAAGTTCATGAATATTAGCAACTCCATCTTGATAAGCATTCCAAATAGTATTGCCATTTTGTTTCAATGTTACATCAAGGGCACAACCAGTTCCATGTGTAGATGTTTGAGCAATAAACCAACTAAGTCCCATAACTTTGCCATTATAGCAATTAAGACCACTTGTACAACTAGATCCAGATGATCCCTTAGCAGCATAAGCTTTTGCAGCATTATAAACGGCTTTAGATACATTATCTGGTCTAAATGCATCAACAATAACCAAACGATATCCCATAGATCTAGCTTTAGGTAAAATACTATTTTTTAATGTTTTAGCATATTGATAATTTAAAGGAACAAAACCACCATATCCATTAGAATATAATTGTCGTCCTGTAATACCACTTAAGTTATTACCTTGAGCTTTAAATATACTAGATGATGCATTTGTTATATTATAATCAATTGGATTACTACTACTAGGTAAATATTCTACTAAACTAATTCCCATATAACGATTATCTACCCAACCGCATTTACCTTCATATTCAATAGCCCAATAATTACCTGTTTCTCCTAAAATTTTAAATTTAACTCCTGGTACTGCATTTCTTATATTATTGCCAGTTCCATTTTTAATGTCATCAAGTGTCTCATAAATCTTACCACGTGTTCCACTACTAGCATTAGTTAAAGAAACACCTTCTATAGATTCATTCCAAACCTCGCTAATTCCTGCCTTACATGTATCAGCATTCTCGCCTACAGTAATCATAACTGTATCAGTGCCACTTCCACAAACTACAGAAATACGAACAGTTCCATTACCAACAAATTTAACAAAACCAGTATGATCTACAATAGCAATACCTGAATTATCACTACCCCATAAACATGTATTAGCATCTGGGGCATCAAATGTTAATTGATATGTATCATTAACTTTCAAATTTTTAGCATTATCTCCATTTGTAATTTTTACATTAGTAGGCACAGGAGTTGAAGGATTATCTTCTCCAGGATTAGTTGGATTAGTTGGTTGATTAGGTTTTGTATTACCAGAATCACCAGATTGCTCAGCATGAATTTGAATAACAGCATCTACTCTAGTAGTAACATCATATTCACCATTGCTTATAAAACTTGTTCCACTATTACTTCTAACCTCTACACTAACTTTAGGAGGAGCTTCATAAATTTCATAAAAATTAACTTCATAAGTATCAGTAGAAGACATACTCTCCGCAATCATTCTAACAAATACTTCCATAAATTTTTCTTTATTCATTTTAACTTCATTGTAATCTCTATAATATCCATAATCAACAGATTCTAACATTGAAGCTTCAACAATTTCTTTTACACCATAATAATCTTGGGTAGAGGTAGTTGTAAGACCGTTAACCGAAATCATAAGACCTACAATGGCAACACCCATTACAACTAACCAATAGCCCCAATATGAACTTTGCATTATTTATACCTCCCCTTACTATCGCCAAGCTGGACCAATCATATCATCTTCAGATATACGTCCATCCCACAATTTAAAGTATTCAGAGTTTTCTCCAAAACGATAATTATCGTCCAAAATTAAACTATTATTATTAACAATTTTTCCAAATTCACCATTTATAATATCTGTCAACACATCACTATAACAAGCAATCTGCTCTACACCATTACGGTCTCTACAAGATACAGTATCATTTGAATATCCACCATCATCTAATACATCATTATTATATTTTCGAATCTCATTTGCAGCTCCTGGTGTAATAGTAATACTTAAAATTGGATCTTTATCATAAATTGCATTACCTTCACTTTCAATTGAAGTGATTGTCTTAAGCGCTTTATCATTTCTTGTTCTATCCCAGTTATATGAACTTGTTCCATTAGGGAATAGATTATTTAATGATACTAATCTTTCGATTAATGATGTACCTGCAGCTGAATCATATATACAACCAAGTCCTATACAATCTGCAACACAATCAATTCCATCACAATAACCATCACAATTTGGACCAACACAGTTAGAAATACAATCATCTGTACATGTCTCGTCAAAATCACAAATCCAACCAGTAGTTGTCGTAATATTAACTAAATATGCACAATTATAAACTAATGTCTTAGGATCTGCAATTGCTGTTGAACTTCCAACATAACGTCCTAAATTACCTTTAGGTGCTTGATCATAAAATTCTCCAAGATTTTCTATGTTAACAGTATATTTATAAATACCTCTTGGCGTATTCAATGCTACTGGTAACTTATTCTCTAAAGCTACATTATCATCACCCTTATTAACAGTAATTTCTCCACTAGGATAAACATTATAGAATAGTGTAGCTGGTTTATAATTACCAGTTATACTAGATGTAACTTTCTTATATCTAGCATCAGAAACATTTTCTGGTGTAATTTTACAAGTACTACCTTCATCACAATAAATATAATTTAAAGATGATTTAGATTGTCCACCTGAATTACCTCTACAATTTTCATAATTTTTATCAGTAATCTCGGCTTTAGTAGTTTCATTTCCACTTCCATTAGTAATTCGTGAATTACAATACCATTCACTTCCAGATGGACTTGTCACTACCTTTTCCATTTGACCTATACGATTAGTAAGTAAATTCATATAATCTTCAACATAATCATAATAAACTTCAGGATCATAATTTATTTC
>CAYMVR010000013.1:13508-14744 GCA_964393945.1 uncultured Muribaculaceae bacterium
ATATCTTTATTATATTTTTCTCTATCAATAGTATTTGTATAACAAACCTTAGTACCTTCGACTTTAGCTTTAAAAGTAAAATATCTTCCTGCATTAACAATCTTAGCAGTAGGCATTGTCATAACATAATCTTCTTTACAAGAAACAGAACAATACTGATTAGATTTTACATCTGCTAAAGCATATGAGTTTTTATTTTGATCGCTAATTTCTATATTAGTATTATTTTTATAAGTTCCATCACCTTGTAATTCCGCAAGTTGATCCATCTTATTGACAAAACAAGCTTTAATATTATTCGACTTTGTATTATCTGGACCAGGTCCTAAAATGCTAACTTCATGATCATCAGCAGTCGAAACTACTAAATCACCAGCCTCATCACAACATTCAAATGTTTGAACTTCAGTTTCACAAGTTAAATCACAAACTAAATCATGTTGCTCACAAGCTGTAGTATCACCCATTTTACAATATGCATCAAGAAGTGCACATTCGCCGCAATTAGACTCTTTAAGTTCAATACACTCATCACTATTAGGATTCATAGTAAGAACACAAGCAGATATTAAATCCTCACAAGAACAAGAATCGATTAAATATGTTTCATATTTAGACTCCCAAGGATTACCACTATCACCATTATCAGCAGTCTTCTTTTCAATTCCGATATATCTTTGCATTTCTTTTTCGCCAGAGTACCAAATTGTTCCAACGTAATCTTTATATTCACTAGGAAGATCTGCTCCATAAGTTCCATCTATAGCATATTTAATTGGTTGTTGACCACATTTTAGAGTTGTAACTCTTGAATCTGTAGAAGACTTCCAGCCTTCAAAATGAGCAGTAATTTTAATCTCTACATCTTGTTTTTCTGGTATATAACCAAGTTCAACTAAATTTTTACCTAAAATTGCTGCAACTTGTTCTTTACCAGATATAGTTTTACCAGCAATTTCAATATTAGATATATAAGCAGTAAGACCATCATATTGAGTTCCATCTGCAAACTTTATACCATTATTGTTAGGATTAATTATAAATTTATTGTCTTTTGTAAAACCTGAAATTTTTATAGTATGTACTACATCTTTTTGGACAAATACATTACCTTCTTCTCCAGTTGTTTCAACTTCACCTGCAGATACAGTACCAACATCAACTTTTGCTTGACTTGATAAACTCTTTGCGTATTTTGTAGCAGCTGCTAAGGCTCTTGTATAATAACCAGCAGCA
>CAYMVR010000014.1:0-14192 GCA_964393945.1 uncultured Muribaculaceae bacterium
TATTATCACAAATGAATTAGAGGGAACAGTTAATTTAATAAATGAAAAACTAATGGACTTAGAAAAGGAATATAATAAAAAATATAATAATAATTATAAATTTATAGCAATTAATGAAGAAAGTTGGAATAAAGAAAAACAAATATATATTCAAAACTTAAAAAATAAGATAGAATATAAATATATGGAAGAGCCTTCAGATGAAATTGTAATCCCACCTAAAGCGGAGGATAAAAATGATATTGAAGAAATGGCTCTAAATATATTTGATAAAGAAAAAATAAAAATAGAATAGGAAAGAAGGAAAAAATATGAATATGCAAAATCTTA
This sequence comes from uncultured Muribaculaceae bacterium, assembly GCA_964393945.1. Taxonomy (GTDB): domain Bacteria; phylum Bacillota_I; class Bacilli_A; order RF39; family UBA660; genus Caccenecus. Next base: position 331 of record CAYMVR010000014.1, read on the forward strand.
TGGCTCAAGCCCAAAAAATGCAAAGAGATATTACAAAGAAGAAAGAAGAAATAGATAATACAATTTTTGAAGGTGAATCTGAGTGGATTAAAATCTCAATTAATGGTAAGAAAGAAATCCAAAAAGTAAGTATTACTTATAATGGAACAATAGATGAAGAAGATAAAGAAGCTCTAGAAGATATGATTAAAATCGCCTTTAATAATGCTTCAGCTAAAGTTGACAAAGAAATCGAAAATAAAATGGGAGCATACGGTTCTCAATTTGGTGGTTTATTCTAATGAACTATCCAAGCGACCTAGCAAATTTGATAGAATATTATAAAAAGTTACCAGGAATTGGCGAAAAGAGTGCAGAGCGATTAGCATTGGCTACTTTAGAATTTAAAGATGAAGAAATTGAGGAATTTAGCACTACTCTAAAAAATGCAAAAAAAAATTTAGGGAGATGTAGTATATGTGGCCACATAACTGACCAAGAAATATGCGATATCTGTCAAGACAACGAGCGAAATAAAAACGTTATTTGCGTCATTGAAGACTTTAAAAGTGTTTTCTCTTTTGAAAAATCTGGTAAATTTAATGGTAATTATCACGTATTAAATGGACTGATTTCTCCAATTGATGATATTGGTCCTGAAGATATCAATTTGCAAAGTTTAATTAATAGATTACAAAAATTAGATAATGCCGAATTAATTCTCGCCTTAAAACCAACAGTTGAAGGTGAAGCAACCACGCTTTATATCAAAAAAATTCTAGAAGGCAAAAACGTTACAATATCTAGATTGGCATATGGCATCCCAATCGGAGCAGAAATTGACTACTTAGACAATGTAACACTAGAAAAAGCCTTAGAAGATAGAAAAAAGATTTCTGAATAGAAACAATATAATAAGCATACAATTAATCGTGATGAATATGACAAATAAAATAATAAAAATAGTAAGAAAAATATGCATAGCATTTGTAATGATGTATGGATTGAATATTATACTATCATCAGTAAATATATTTATACCAATTAACATATATACAATTTGCTTAGTCTCACTCCTTGGATCTCCAGGGATATTAAGCCTTGTTGCCATATATTTTCTTATTTAATTAGGAGGATAAGATGTTTCAGCAAGATGCATTTAACGAATTATTAAATAAATACCGTGAGAATAAACTAGCTCACGCTTATTTAATTGAAACAAATAATGACTCCATGCTGATGAAAGATTTAAAAAAATTTATTTGTCATTTGAATTGCCCAGAAGAATATCAAGAAACATGCAATCACTGTAATATATGTAATCTAATAGCCAAGGATAATTTACCAAGTTTAAAGATTATTGAACCCGATGGAGCAGGAATAAAAAAGAATCAAATTGAAGAACTTAAGGAAGCCTTTTCCAAAAAGCCAATTTATAGTAAGTATAATATATATATCATTAAAAATGCTGACAAACTAAACTCCAGCAGTGCCAACTCTATGTTAAAATTCTTAGAAGAGCCAACTGAAGGAATTATAGGTTTCTTTTTAACGAGTAATAAAGATGTAATGATGGATACAATAAAAAGTAGATGCCAATCCTTAGTAATAAATTACGAAATGGATAAATTTTATGCGACATTAAATTTATCAGAAGATGAATATAATAATTATTGCGCATTTATTAAAAATTACTTACAGAAGGTAATGAGTAAAGAATTAATAAATAATAAAAACGAATTTTTATCAATTTATAGTGAGCGAAAAGAGATATTAAATATTTTTCAAATAATTTTTCAAATATATTATCAAAATTTCCTACGCAAAATTGAATTAGAATATGATTTGGAAATAGTTAATTTATACGAAGTAAGCGATTCACAAACAGAAATTATCAAAAAATTAAATATTATTACTACCACAATACACAATTTAGGTTATAATGTAAATATGGAACAAGCATTAGATAAATTTGTAATAGAAATGAGAGATAGCAATGAATAGATACTATGTATATGGAGTAAATTTTAAAGACAATGGCAAGATATACAATTTCAAAAGTTCAATTAAATGCCCAATTAACGTAACTGTAATTACGGAAACTGAAAAAGGTGAGCAATTTGGAAAGATAGTAAGTTTTGTTGATTCATCAAGTATTAAGAATATTGATGACTTAAGAGACATTATTAGAATATCAACTAAAGCTGATTATGAACAACACTTAAAGAATCTTAGAGATGCAGATAAGGCCTTAAAAGAGAGCCGCAATATGGTTAAAGAATTAAATTTGGATATGAAAGTAATTAATGCTAGTTATACATTCGATAGAAAACAATTAATATTTAATTTTTTAGCAGATGAACGCATTGATTTTCGTGAATTAGCTAAAAAACTTGCCTCATTATATCGTACAAGAATAGAATTAAGACAAATTGGCGCTCGTGATAAAGCTCGAGAAATAGGAGGTTTAGGAGCCTGTGGTGGAAAAATTTGTTGTTCTAGATTCTTGAGTCACATTGATTCAGTTTCTATGACTATGGCAAAAAACCAAGGGTTAGCTTTAAATCCTTCAAAAATAAATGGTCTATGTGGTAGATTACTATGTTGTCTCACGTATGAAGATGATGATTATATAAAATGTAATGAAGGAATGCCAGAAATAGGAGAATATGTTGAAACAGATAGAGGCAAAGGCCAAGTAGTAAGTAAAGACATATTAAATAGAACATATAAAGTGTTAGTAAATAATGAAAAGATAGAAATTACTATGGGAGAATGCAATGATAGTCAAAAATGATGTATATGACTATGGCTTAAAAATCTATCAAGATTCCGAAAAGTTTAAATTCTCTTTAGATTCCTTATTGCTAGCAGAATTTGTTGATATTAAAAACAGCGATACACAAATCGTTGATTTTTGTAGTGGTAATGCTCCCATACCACTAATTTTAGCATCCAAATATCATAAAAGAATTATTGGTATTGAAATACAAAAGGATATTTATGAACTAGCAATAAAAAGTATTAAAGAGAATAATATGGTCAATATGGTAGAAATAATAAATGCTAACGTTAAGGATGCAACACAATATCTTAAAAGTAACACCATAGATGTTATAACATGTAATCCTCCATTTTTTAAAGTTAATAAAACGACTCTAGTTAGTAAAGATTTCGAAAAAGCTCAGGCTCGTCATGAAATATCTATAACTTTAGAAGAAATATTTAAAATAGCAACTAATTTATTAAAAAGTAATGGCAAGTTTTATTTAGTACATAGACCAGAGCGATTACAAGAAATTATGAAATATGCAAGTAATTGCCAATTAGCAGTTAAAGATATAAAATTTATTTCGTCATATAGTGAAGATTATGCTATAATGGTTTTGCTGAAATTTGTTAAAAACGGCCAGATTGGTACTAAAGTATCAACAAAAGTAATTAATAGGGAAACTAAAACATATAAAGAAATATTTAAAATGTAAGAGGTGAGTAGATGAAACTAATAGTAGGATTAGGAAATCCAGGTAAAGATTATGAAAATACCAGACACAATATTGGCTTTATGATTCTAGATAACTATTTAAAAGAATGTACATGGCAAAAAAAATTTAATGCTGAGTATACAACAACTTCAATAAATGGTGAAAAAGTAATATTAGTTAAACCAATGACATATATGAACTTATCTGGTGATGCCGTAGTAGAGTTTGTAAATTACTTTAAAATAAATGCCCAAGATGTATTAGTAATTCAGGATGATTTAGATTTGCCATTTGGCAAATATCGTATTAAAACTAATAGTAGTGATGGAGGACATAATGGTATAAAATCCATTATAAACAGATTAGGAACAAAATCTTTTGCAAGGCTAAAAATAGGGATATCTCATAATGCAAATGGAGATACTAAAGACTATGTTCTAGGAAAATTTAATAAAGAACAAATAAATGAACTGGAAAATCTATATAGCATTTTTAATAATATTATTGAAGATTTTACTCAGTATGATATAGAGAAACTAATGAATAAATATAATGGAGTTTAAAATGGACTTTTTAGATAACATTTTCAAATACGATAATAATTTAACAATAACCGGGTTAACAAATACGTTAGCCCACATTTACGTGCAAAAGCTTCAACAAGAAACAAAGAAAAATATAATTGTTTTAACAAGTACACTATATGAAGCTAATCAATTCTTTTCAGGATTAAAAACCCTAGATGCCAAAGCATACCTTTTTCCAATGGATGACTTCTTAACCAGCCAAGCATTAGCAATATCTCCGGAATTAAAAACTACTAGAATAGAAACTTTAGAAAACATTAAAGAAGAAAAGGGAATAATAGTTACGAATCTAATGGGCTACTTAAAGTTTTTAACAGATAAAAAGGTTCAAAATAAACTTAAAATAACTCTTAAAAAGGGAATGGAAATTAATCGCCAAAAACTAATAGAAGTGTTAGAAGAACTAAACTATAAAAAAGAGACTATTGTAACGTCAACTGGTGAGTATGCAGTAAGAGGATTTGTAATTGATATATTTATAACGCTTAGTGAACACCCTATTCGCTTAGACTTTTTTGGCAACACTATTGAATCAATTCGTTATTTTGATGAAAACACTCAAATGTCAATTGAAGAAATAGAGGCAACTACATTAATCACAAACGGTGAAATAAAAACTGAAGAAAAATCGTCATTATATGATTATGCTGATGAACCTATCGTCGTAACAATAGATGAAAGTCGTATAAAAGCAGGATACTTAAAACTTGAAGAAGAGATGCATGAATATAGAGTAGCAAAAGATCTACCAAGCACAACATCATTTATGTTCCAATTAAATGATATAAACCCCAAGTATAATATTTATATAAATTTTTTAAATAGTAAATTAGAAACAAAAGATGTTTTAAATATTAATAGCAAAGAAATATCAAATTTTCGTTCTAATTTCGACCGCTTAAAGGAACAATGTGAAGCATGGCATCGTCTAAACTATAATATTACTTTCTTTTTACCAAAAGAAAATCAAGATAAAAAGATAAAAGAACTATTAAGTATACCATATAAAATCGTAAGAAAGAATATAACTAAAGGATTCATAGTAGATAAAAATGTTATCATAAGCGCAAATGATATTGAAGAGACAAAAACAAGCGAAGTAAAGTATAAAAATTCATATAAAATTGGTCGCAAAATAAAAGATTTAAATGCTTTAAGTTTAGGTGATTATGTTGTTCACATGGCTCATGGGATTGGCATTTATAATGGGATTCAAACACTTAGTACTAATGGGCTACAAAAGGATTACATAGAAATATTATATGAAGGAAATGATAAAGTATATGTTCCAGTAGAAAAAATGCATACTATATTAAAATATGCTAATAAAGATGGTCTAAAACCAAAAATAAATAAACTAAATTCTACGTCATGGGCTAAAACCAAAAGAGCTGTTTCTAAAAAAATAAAAGACATATCCGAAGAGTTATTAAAATTATATGCCGAAAGAAAAGCCTTAACAGGTGATAGTTATGAGACGTATGAGCTTGAAGAGTCTTTTGCAGATAGTTTTGAATATACTCCAACAAAGGATCAAGAAAAAGCGATAATGGAAATTGATAAAGATTTAAAAGATAAAGTCCCAATGGATCGACTTCTATGTGGTGATGTTGGTTTTGGTAAAACAGAAGTAGCATTCCGTGCCATATTTAAAACCGTACTAAATAATAAACAAGTATTTTATTTATGTCCAACAACCATTTTATCGAAACAACAATATAATAGTGCTTTAAATCGTTTTAAAGATTTTCCAATAGAAATTGCACTTTTAAACCGTTTTACAACTCCAAAAGAAACCAAAAGAATACTACAAGGACTAGAAAATGGAACCATTGACATAGTCTTTGGAACTCATAGGTTACTGAGTGATGACATTAAATTTAAAAAATTAGGTCTTTTAATAGTAGATGAAGAGCAACGATTTGGTGTAACTCATAAAGAAAAAATCAAACAATATAAAAAAGATGTTAACGTCCTAACATTATCTGCAACACCAATTCCAAGAACTTTAAAAATGGCCATGTCAGGATTGAGAGATTTGTCGGTAATTGATACAGCTCCAGTAAATAGATATCCTATTCAAACCTATGTGTTAGAAGAACAAGACTTAATTGTGAAAGATGCTATATATAAAGAATTATCTAGAAGTGGTCAAATATTTATTTTATATAATAATATAGAACAATTAGAAAGCATTAAACATAAAATTCAAACTTTAGCGCCAGAAGCTAGAATCATCACGGCTCATGGTCGTATGACAAAACAAGAACTAGAAAATATTATGGAAGACTTTATCGCCTATAAATATGACATATTAATATGTACAACTATAATTGAAACAGGAATAGACATTCCTAACGCTAATACACTAATAATATATAATGCCGACCATTTTGGGTTATCTCAGCTTTACCAAATACGTGGACGAGTTGGCAGGTCCAATAAGATTGCTTATGCCTATTTGTTATATGATAAAAGAAAAATGTTAAATGATGTAGCTATAAAACGTCTAGAAGCTATCAAAGAGTTTACAGAACTTGGAAGTGGATATCGTATTGCAATGCGAGACTTAAGTATCAGAGGAGCAGGAGATATTTTAGGAAGTGAACAAGCAGGATTTGTTGATTCTATTGGCATAAATCTATACATGCAGATGATAGAAGAAGAAATGCGCAAATTAAAAGGTGAGGAAATCTATGAAGAAGAATCACCAACAGCGCTCGTAAATGTAAGCACCCATATTAGTGATGATTATGTAAGTGATGACGAAATAAAAATAGAAATACATAATAAAATAAATGAGATTGATTCTAAGGAAAGTTTAGATAAAATAAAAGAAGAACTTGAAGATCGTTTTGGTGCCGTTGATGAAAATATGGAAATCTACATGTATGAAGAATGGTTTGAGAAATTAGCAAGATCTCTTAATATTAAAAGAGTAACCCAAACCAGAAATATAATAGAAATAGAAATTCCAGAAGAATTATCCAATAATATAAAAGCAGACAAATTATTCTTAGAAAGTTACAATATTAATCCTAATTTAAAGTTCAAGTATCAAAATAAACGAATAAAAATATCTTTAATTATAAAGAAAGAAGATAGACACTTTTTATACACCTTAGTTCCATTATTAGAATTAATTAAATCATATTGCTAGTTAATATAAAACTAGCATTTTTTATGCATAAAAAAGTATCCATTGTGAATATTAATATTAGAAATGGAGTTGTACTAAATTTGAAATCAACTGGAGTAATAAGAAGAATTGACGAATTAGGTCGAATTGTTATACCCAAAGAAATTAGAAGAAATCTAGGAATAAGAGATGGCGAAAACGTAGAAATATTTACCGAAAGTGATAGTATTATTTTAAAAAAATATTATCGTATGACCACAAATACAGATTTAGCCAAAAATTTATGTGATTTAATAAATAATGAACTTAATTATAAAATAATAATAACAGATAGAGAGAAAGTAATAGCAACTGGCGGGTTATCTAAAGATTTAGAGGGAATAAACATACCCAAAGATTATTTAAACATAATTGAAGAAAGAGAAATAAAAACTGAGAATAATACTGAAATAGTACTTGATAGTAATATATTAAAAGGAAACTTTATTTATATTCCAATTATTTCGTTAAATGATAGCATTGGTCTCATAATAATGTATAATGAAAATACACTAGAAAATGAATTAAGTGTAGGCAAATTAGCAGCTAGTATATTTGCTAAAAAACTAGATATATAATAGACTCTAAACAATAAATAGTTGACAACAAACATATAATTATAATATAATGAATTCAACTTAAATGTTGATGGAATGAGTACATATTATATTTTTTATAGAAAGTCCATGGCTGATGAAAATGGATAAAAAGTAATATGGAAGATGACTCCAGAGTTTAAACGTGTAACTCGCGTTAAGAGTAAGAGAGCATGAAAAAATCATGAATTAAGGTGGTACCGCGCGAAGTTATGCGTCCTTAGTTTATGGTTTTTATTTATTTTAAAGGAGGAATATACATGCCAAAATATTATATAACAACCCCAATTTATTATCCAAGTGCTAATTTCCATATAGGACATTGTTATACAACTATTATTGCTGATGCCATAGCAAGATACAAGCGCCTAACTGGATATGATGTTTTTTTCCAAACTGGAACCGACGAGCATGGAGAAAAAATTGAAAAGAAAGCCAAAGAAGCAGCCGTAACACCTAAAGAATATGTTGATAAGATTATTGCAGATGCTAAAGATTTATGGCAATCATTAAATATATCATATGATTATTTTATAAGAACTACAGATAAATCTCATGAAGAAGCGGTTCAAAAAATATTCAAGAAACTATATGAAAAAGGAGATATATACAAAGGAGAATATAAAGGCTTATATTGTGTGCCTTGTGAATCCTTCTGGACTGAAAGCCAACTTGTTGATGGCAAATGCCCAGACTGTGGTAGAGAAGTTAAACTTGTAAGTGAAGAGGCGTACTTCTTTAAATTATCAAAGTATCAAGATAAATTAATAGAGTTCTATAATGAACATCCAGATTTTATATTACCACTTTCTAGAAAGAATGAAATGCTAAATAATTTCATTAAACCAGGTCTAGAAGATTTATGTGTGTCAAGAACAAGTTTCAAATGGGGAATACCTGTTGATTTTGACCCAGAGCATGTTGTGTATGTATGGGTAGATGCCTTAAGTAACTATATTACTTCTTTAGGATATCCAAACATTGAAGATGAAAGATTTAAAAAATATTGGCCAGCAGATCTTCATTTAGTTGGAAAAGAAATTGTAAGATTTCATACCATCATTTGGCCATGTTTATTAATGGCTCTAGAATTAGAATTACCAAAACAAGTATTTGGCCATGGATGGCTCATAATCAATGGTGGTAAAATATCCAAGAGTTTAGGAAATTATAAAGACCCTAGAGAATATATTGAATCATATGGTGTTGATGCTGTAAGATATTATGCTCTTCGTGAAGTACCATTTGGTAGTGATGGCAATTTCTCAGAAGAAGCATTAATTACTAGAACAAATACAGATTTAGCAAATACTTTAGGAAACCTTGTTAATAGAACTATAAGTATGAGTAAAAAATACTTCGATAGTATTGTAACTAATCCTAAAGTTACAGAGCCATTAGATGATGATTTAATAAATAGTGTCCTAGCATTAAAAGATAAAGTAGCAAACAAAATGGAAGAATTAAAAGTTAATGAAGCTATCGATGAAATTATGGAAGTATTAAAAAAATGTAATAAATACATTGACGATACAACACCATGGATACTAGCAAAAGACGAAACTAAAAAAGACCGTCTTGCAACAGTTTTATATAACTTACTAGAATCAATAAGAATTTGTGCTATATTACTAAGCCCATTTATTCCAAATACATCAGCAGAAATTTTTGAACAATTAAATACTAAAGAAACAGGATATAATACAATTGATAGTTTTGGTAATTTAAAAATAAATGAAAAATTAAATGAACCAAAGATATTATTTAATAGAATTGAGACAAAATAAATTATTTCCCAAGGTTTTCATTTCCTGGGAAATAATTTTTTTATGTTTTTTAATAAAAATTATAATAAATGACACAAACCAAGAATAAATAAAATTATAATACCTAAAATATTAGCATAAGCTCCGATAATTTTATTAGCAAATTGACCAAGCAAGATTCCTCCATAAGTAAAAACAAAACTACAAGCAGCAAAAATGCTTGTGGCGAGGTAAATATTATCAGTTATAGCTTTAATTCCAAGTCCAATAGAAAAACTATCTAAACTAACTCCTAAAGCAAATAAAAACATTCCAAACAGGTTTAAATTAAATTTTTCTTCGTCCTTTTTTAATAAATCTATAAGCATTTGAATAGCAATAAAAATAAGTATTATTCCAAGTAAAAAATCACCTTGCAATTTAAATATTTTAATAATTTGATTACCCAAAATCATTCCACAAATAGGCATTATAAAATGCATAACACCAACGATTAGTGAAAGATGTAATGCCTTTTTTTTGGATGAGATAAATGTCCCAAGTCCTAGAGAAAGAGAAAAAGTATCCATTGAAAGTGCAATACCAATTAATAATATACTAAATAGATATATAAAAAATCCCTCCCTGAAACATCATATTTAGTAATAAGAAATATTAGAACTTATCTAATATTTTTTTTATATAAAACTGATATTCTACATCACTTACATCACTCTTATCATTATCAAGTAAACAAAGTGGAGGGAATAATACGCACCAGAAATTAGATCCTTCACCACTTCCAAGTGTAATTACTAAAGATTCATAATCACCAGCTTTATATAATATCCCCTTATAATTCTTAGTAGGAAAATAATTCATGCCATAGCTAATATGATAGGGTATTTGATACTTAGCCACCATCTTATCAATCATTTCCAAGTTCTCTTCTAAAATTTTCTTTGCCTCTCCAGTTGTAGAAGCATTGCTAATTAATTTATATAATTCTTCTTCTAAATTATTTTTAATTGTTAATTTTTTAGTTTGGTCTTCAATAGAATTACTATTAGCAATAACCCTAAATCTAATAGCATTATTCGGTATTAATATTTCTGCTGAACGATTAGAAAATATAAAAATAATACTAACAACAAATAAAACAATAATTCCTTTTTTCATCATATCACCTATATTAGTTAAGTAAAAGTGAATAGGTTTTTATTCATAATAATAAAACTATACAATAATTAACGTCATCAAACTAAAATAGATTGACAAACACTTCAAAATTAAGATATAGTATACTTGGTAATTTATAAAAATTAAGCACCAAAAAAAAATAAATACATAAAAGATAGTATAAGTGCCTACTTATATAGTTACGAGAAGTAAGGGTGTGTTAAAATGAAACAAATGATAATTGAAGGAAATCATAAACTTTCCGGAGTTATTGAAATAGGTGGAGCAAAAAATAGTGCAGTCGCATTAATTCCAGCATCTATATTAGCAAGTGGTATAACAACGATAGAAAATGTTCCTAATATATCAGATAGAGATGCATTGTTAGAAATTCTAGAAATATTAAATTGTAAAACTAAAATAGATAAAGATAAATTAACAATAGATGCTACTAACTTAAAGAATACATTAATTGATGAGCATCACTCAAGTAAATTAAGAGCTTCATATTATTTTATGGGAGCTTTATTAGGTCGTGAAAAAAAAGTCGAAATATACATACCAGGAGGATGTAATATTGGCGCCAGACCTATTGATATTCACTTAGAAGGCTTTAAAGCCTTGGGAGCAGATATTAAAGTAGAAGGTAATAAATATACATTAACTGCCAATAAATTAATTGGTACAGATATATTTCTTCGTTTCCAGAGCGTAGGAGCAACTATAAATTTAATGCTTGCCAGTGTATATGCAAAAGGAACAACAATAATCCATAATGCTGCTAAAGAAGTTGAAATAGTAAATGTTGCAGAGCATTTAATTAATATGGGAGCAGATATTACCGGTGCAGGAACAGATGAGATAACAATAAAAGGTGTCGAAGAATTACATGGTGCCACTACCAAAGTAGTGCCAGACCGTATTGAAGCAGGAACCTATATCATTTTGGGTGCTCTATGTGGTGATAATTTAAAAATAAAAAATATAATCCCAAAACATTTAGAAGCCTTAACAACTAAGTTAAAAGAAATGGGAGTAAAATATACATTAGAAGATGATGCCATAACTATTTCTAAAACCACAAATATATCTCCAATAAATATTAAAACATTGGTTTATCCTGGATTCCCAACAGACATTGGCCAACCTATGAGTGTTTTACTAACTCAAGGCAAAGGTACTTCTTTATTTGAAGAAACGATCTGGGAAAATAGAATGGGACATGTTCCATCATTAAATAAGATGGGAGCAAAAATAAAAGTAAATGGCATGAATGCTAAAATAACGGGGCCAACCAAATTAAAAGGCTCAGAAGTAATAGCAACAGACTTAAGAGGTGGAGCAGCTCTTGTTCTAGCAGGTCTAGCAGCAGAAGGCACTACAACTATCACTGATGTAGAACACATTTTAAGGGGCTATGAAAACATAGTAGACAAACTAACTATGGCAGGTGCTAAAATAGAACTTAAAGAAATATAGTATAATGTACTATATTTTTTTTGAGGTGAAATATATGAAGAAGAAAATAATATTGATAGCTATTTTAGGTTCTATACTATCTGTTATCATATATTTTTACACTAAAAATGATGAAATAAATATAGTTTCACTTGGAGATGGTTTATCTATTGGTATGACACCATATAATATCGAAGGATATAGTTACAACGATTATTTAAAAGAAGATTATGCGAAATTACATAAATTAGATAAATATTATGAATTTGGAAGTTTTGGTAAAACTGTTAAAGAACTAATATATGAGATAAAAGGAAATGAAACCAAAGTAATAAAAAATGAAAAAGTGGAAATTCAAAGAGCCATCAATGAAGCAGATATACTAACAATATGTATTGGTATGGATGAATTATCTGAAGATAAAATAACAAAAAGTATTATCTTAGATTATGAAGATGATATAAAAGAATTACTAAGTATGATAAAAATGTTAAATAATAAAAAAGTAATAGTACTAGGACTATATACAATAAATAAAGAAGAACTACCAAATATAGATAAATTGAATGCTATAATACATGATGCCTGTGTTTCAAACAATTTTGAATTTGTTGATATAAGTAAAATAATAAATAATAAAGACTATTATTTAAGCAAAAGTAGTTATTACATAAATTATATAGGACATAAAACAATATACAACGAAATAAAAAAGACTTGTAAAGTCTAGAAAATATGATATAATACTAAAGACAAACAAATTAACTATGTCAAAAAATTTTGATATGGCGGGAGGGAAAAAATGAAAAAAGGTATTCATCCAGAGACTAAAGAAGCAACTATAACATGTGCATGTGGAGCTTCATTTAAAACACATTCAACAAAAGAAAACATTCAAGTTGAAATTTGTAGTGAATGTCATCCATTCTATACAGGAGCTCAAGGTAAAGTAAAGAAAACTGGAAATATTGAAAAATTTAACCGTAAATATGGTTTAAAAAATGAAGAAAAATAAGAGTTACAAAAGTAATTCTTTTTTTAATTTTTAACAACAAAATTAAGTTCTATTTTTTCATCAATTCTTCCAATTAAATAATCAGCAGATAAATTAAATAACTTGCAATATTCAATTAAAAATGTAGTTAATATTAAAGTTTTACCATTTTCATATCTAGATATAACACCATTATCTGTATTTAATAATTTAGCAATTTGGTCTTGTGTATAATTATTAAGTTTGCGAGTTTTTCTAATTCTTCTCGCATATAGTTCATAATCTAATTCTTTCCTCATATTAGGATATTTAGGAATTTTTGATAATCCTAAAGCATAATCTAAAGACACATCAAATAGATTACAAAAATCAATTAATCTTTTAAGTGGAATAGGAGACATTTCTGTTTCCCATGTAGAATAAGCACTTTTTGTAACATGCATTTTTTCTGCAACTTCATATTGAAACATTTCATTATCCACTCTTATATATCTTAAGTTCATATTATCGTTCCATTTCTATTTATTAGAATTGTACCTAAAAATCAAGGCTAATAAAAACTATATTTACCTCATGATATAAAAAATAATAAATAAACATAAAAATTCTTGAAATATCCTCAATAATATTGTATATTGTATATATAACATATAGTAATGCA
>CAYMVR010000015.1:0-14164 GCA_964393945.1 uncultured Muribaculaceae bacterium
GTTGCAATGAAAGAAAAAGTTCAAGAAGATAAAAATGATAAAGTAGAAGAGACTAAAGAAGTTAGTGAAGAACCTAAAGCTTTATCTATGGATGATTTCTTAGATGATTTTAAAATATAATAAAACCACACTTCAATTTAGGAGTGTGGCTTTTTGGTAAAAAAACATTACTTATCATAATCATCTTTAATATTTTTTAATTGATTTATGGTTAAACCAGTAAACTCTAAGATTTCTTCTTCGGGTTTACCTTTTCTAAGCATCTTTTTAGCAATTTCAATGAGGCTTTTTTCTTCACCATCTTGGTAAGCAAGTTTTTCTTTACCTTTAATGAAATTACTTAGATTTTCTTCGGGTGTCAAGTCACACCATTTCTTAACAAATTCAATCGCATCATTCATAATCTTATCATCCTTTCCAATACAATACATTTCATCAAGTGTTTTTGAATTAATTAGTTTTAGCCATTTAATAAACCTTCTGTTAGATTTAGTATATTGTATATTTTCTAACAAGTCAAGTCTAATTAGATACATGACAAAGTTGTTATTGTTGCTTACTTTTCTAGTAACAATATTTTGAAATTCATAAGTATTTAAAACATTATTGTTATTTCTTTTATAGTTACCATATATTAAATTAAGACTTATGATATTTTTAACATTATATGTTTTAGAGTTTTCAATATTTTCATCGAATAATCTACACATATAAGCAAAACTTTTATTATAATGTTTTTCTTGAAATTTATTTTTATAGATTTCTAAAGATAGAATAGTATTATTACTAAGTGTAGCAACAATATCTCCAATATAACCAATATAAATATGTTTTTTAGGTAACATATAGACTTGTTCTTTAAGACTTAAGAATTCAAAAGAAACATCAAGATTTAAATATGTTAAAAAAGAATTAATAAAATCTTTTAAGATAGGTTCGTTACTAAATACATATTTAAAACAAACATCATAAGATAAACCATAAAAAGTAGTATCAGTATTCATAAAACTCCTCCTTTCGTAAGTATTTAATTTTCTTTTTTCAAGAAAATGACTTTACTATAACATAAAGGGGAGTCGAACCATGTCGAACTGTGGAAAAGTTAAAAAATTTTTTTAAAAATAATTCATATATTGTACAGTAAGAGAATTTGGTATGAAATTTGTGGTAAATAAATATGATGGAAAAAAATCTAAAGTAATTAGATTTCCTTGTGAATTATTTAAAGGTATAGAGGTAATTCTTACTTGTATTTATGCACTTGATAATATGGAAGAGTGATAAACTCTTTTTTTTTTAATATAATTAAGTGGTGATATTTATGGATAAAAAAGAAGCATTTAAAAATTTCGCAAGAAGTCATCCAGAACTTATTAATAGTATTAAATCAGGAGATAGTACTTGGCAAAAGTTATATGAAATATATGATATTTATGGAGAAGATGATAGTGCTTGGAGAACATACTTTAATAAGGGGGCTACTTCTAATTTAAGTAGTATTGGTGATATTGTAAAAAATATAGATATGGATAGTATTCAAAAGCATATTAATACAGCTCAAAAAGCATTAGGATTTGTGCAAGAACTTACTAGCAAAGGTGGGGCAAGTGAAGTTATAAAAGGACCTGTTAGTCCAAGACCTATTAATAAATTTTTTGAGGATTAAATATGCAGATGAGAGCACTTTTGGAACTTAAGAGAGATAGTAAGATGTGGGAATTATTTAAGTATAATTCTTATTGGATAAAAGAACTTAATAGAGATCCAAATAAATTAAAAGATTATAAAAATAATATGAAAGTAAAATATAAACTTAGAACAACAGATAAAATTAGTGAAGCTATTGATAATATAGATTTAATTAGTAATGTCTTAAATGTGTTAAAATAGTTTACTTTTTTATTTATAATGTGCTATACTTTGGTTATAGGAGGTTAAAGATATGAGTAATTTAATGGGAGAGAAAGTTATTGTAAGTGGAGAAGTTCCTCACTTTATGCCAGAATTTAAAAATCCTATTTATGGTTTTGTAGTACAACAAAAACAGGCATTAAGAAGAGAAGTTATTGAAAGACTTAAAGTAGGACAAGTGCCAAATGGTGTTGCACCATTACTTAAAGTAATTGCACCACTTGCAACAAGCGAATACGATATTATTACTAAAGCTTGGGAAGATAATGGAGAATATCTTTTAATTGAAAATTATAGACATGCTTTAGCATTTGGAGATATAGAAGAGGCAGAAAGAATAGATGAACATTTTGGCCTTACTTCAAATAAAAATGAAGGAAGAAAATAAACTTTTCTTCTTTTTTTATGGTATAATTAAAGAAGGAGAGTTCATTATGGATCAATTTATACCTGACTTATATCAAAAAAATATATATGATATTGATTATGAAAAATTAAAAAAGAAAGGCATTAAGTGTTTACTTTTTGACCTTGATAATACAATAGTGGCAGTAAATGAAGATGTTCCTAGTAAAAAAGTTAAAGAATTATTTCTTTATTTGGAACGGGATTTTAAAGTTATAATTGTATCTAATAGTAATCAGAAAAGACTTATTCCTTTTAAAGAAGGACTTAATGTTGATGTTGCGGCGTCCTCACGAAAACCAAGTCGTAAAAAGTATTTAAAAATTATGGATATATATGGTTTTAAAAAACATGAAATAGCAGCGATAGGTGACCAGTTACTTACAGATATTTTGGGGGCTAATAGAATTGGAATTACTTCCATCTTAGTAAATCAAATTGGAGAATATGAGAAATTTGGAACTAAAATAAATAGGTTTTTTGAAGGCTTTATAAGACGTAGTTTTAAGAAAAAGAAAATACTTATAAAAGGTGATTATTATGATTAAAAAATGTATGGGGTGTGGAGTTGTTTTACAAAGTGATAATAAGGAAGAAATAGGCTATACTCCGGATACGAAGAATAATTATTGTATGCGTTGTTTTCGTCTTAAAAACTATGGAGAAATAAAGAATAATGAAGTTATTGATGAAAAAGAAATTTTAAGGGTTGTTAATAAGAGTAAAGGGCTCGCTTTCTTTTTTATAGATTATTTAAATATATGTAAGTATACAATGGATATTTTTAAAAAAATAAAAATTAATAAAATACTTGTTATTAATAAAATTGATGTTTTAAGAAAAGATATGAAGTTTTTAAAAATTAAAAAATGGTTACAAAAAGAATATGATATTAATGATGAAATAATATTTTTAAGTAATAAGACAGGATTTGGAACTTCAGCAGTTATGGATTATATAGAAAGAAGTTCATATGAGCCGATATATATTATGGGAATAACAAATGCTGGTAAGTCAACATTTATTAATCATTTATTAAAAGAATATAAAATAAATAAAGAAATTGTTACAAGTAAAAAACCAAACACTACTCTTGATTTTATAAAATTTAGAATTAATAATATTACTATTTTTGATACGCCAGGTTTTACTTATCCTAATATGTCTAGTGAACTTATTAATTCCAGAATAAAACCAGTAACTTATCAAATTAAGAAAGATTCTTCTATTATTATTGGTAGTTATCAAATTACGTTTTTGTTTCCAACTAGTGTTACTCTTTATTTATCAACTTCTAATTTTAAAAGAGTTTATAAAGGAGGATTAGGTGAAGAATATAAATTAAAGGAAAATCAAGATATTGTTTTACCAGGACTTGGTTTTATAAATGTTAAACAAAAAGGAACTGTAATTATAAATAATAATGATATAGAGTTGCGATTATCAATTAGTGAGGTAAATTATGAGTAAAATACAAGTTATGAGTGAAGGACTCGCTAATAAAATTGCAGCAGGAGAAGTAGTGGAAAGATGTTCTAGTATTGTTAAAGAATTAGTAGAAAATAGTATTGATGCGCATGCTTCTAATATTACAATTCATCTTTTTAAAGGTGGGTTAGAATCAATTCAAGTAATTGATGATGGGGAAGGAATGGACGCCCAAGATGCTCATATGGCTTTTGGAAGACATGCGACTAGCAAATTAATCCGTGATGATGATTTATTTTTTATAAGTACAATGGGCTTTAGAGGTGAGGCCTTACCCTCTATTGCTAGTGTATCAGAAGTTGAATTAAAAACTAGTAATGGCGATACTTCAACTTATCTTCATATTAAAGGTGGAGAAATACTAGAAGATAGTAGTTCAGATTTAAGAGTTGGAACATCTATTACTATAAGTAATTTATTTTATAATACTCCAGCTCGTTTAAAATATTTGAAAGCTGAAAATACAGAATTATATAATATAGTTAATTTAGTGGAAAAATTATCTTTAGCGCATCCTGGTATTAAATTTACGCTCACTAATAATGAGAAAGTTTTACTTAAAACAAGTGGCAGTAATCAGTTACTTAAAACTATTCATGAAATATATGGGCTTCAAGTATCTAATAAGATGTTAGAGTTTAAAGCAAGTTCTAATGATTTTGATATTTATGGATATATTTGTAAACCAGAAGTGTTAAAATCTAACCGGAATGATATGAATACTTTTGTTAATGATAGAGTGGTTAGAAATATGGATATTAATAGAGCAATAAATGATGCTTATTATACTTATAAACCTGAGGGTAAATATCCAGTAGTAGTTTTAAAGATTAATACTGATCCAACACTTGTAGATGTTAATATCCATCCAACTAAACAAGATATTAAATTAAGTAAAATAAATGATTTATATGACCTTATATATAAGACTTTAAAAGATACTTTATATCAAAATTTACTTATACCTAATGCTCTTAAAGAGGAAAGTGTTAATATAATTAAGGATAGTGTTATTGCAGATATTGTTAATTCAATGGCAAAAAAAGAAGAAAAAGACTTTATTCAAACAGAACTTGATTTTAAAGTTTCAAATGATAAAGAAGACTTGGAAGTTTCTACTGATGAAGTAATCGTAAATAAAGAAATGAAATCTTTAGTTTTATATCCCGTTGGTTTAGCTCTTGGGACTTATATTATTGCACAAAATACCGAAGGAATATTTTTAATAGATCAACACGCAGCCCAAGAGAGAGTTAATTACGAGCGATATATGAAGGCTTTAAGAGAAAGAAAAGTTACAACAACAAGACTTTTAATTCCAATTACTGTTGAAGTTTCAACAAGTGATGCTCTTATTTTAAAAGAGCAAATACCTTTTATGAATTCACTGGGGTTTATAATAGAAGAATTTGGAGTTAATACTTTTAAAGTAAGTGGACATCCAACATGGATTTTAAAAGATTATGAAGAAGAAAGCGTTAGAAAAATAATTGATTTGGTAATTTTAAATAAAGAGGGATTTGATCCTGTTAAATTTAATGAAAGTATTGCTATTACTCTTGCTTGTAAAATGAGTATTAAGGCCAATATGCATATTAGTCATGAGGCACAAGAAGAACTTTTAAATGAACTTGTTTTATGTGATAACCCTTATAATTGTCCTCATGGTAGGCCAACAATTATTAAATTTAGTATATATGATTTAGAAAGAATGTTTAAAAGAGTAATGAATTAATATTACCCTTTTTTCTTGACTTTTTGTGTTTTTGTGATATAATATCAGACGCTTATTAAGAGGGGGAAAATTATGAAAAAATACACTTTAAAAAGATTAGAATCTTTAGGTTTAGCGTTTGCTTTAACGGCGACACTCAGTTCATGTTGCAAAAATAAAGATAATCTAAATACTTTTAATGCAAGACCAATTTTTAGTAGTTCTTTTGGTACAGTATTTAATACAAGTGGGGAAATGGCAACTAAAGAATTAAACAAAAGAATAGATGAGACTAAAAAACAAAGTATTGAAGATGAAATAACAGAAGAAGACATAATTGATGCTTTTAATGAATCCAAGTTTTATAGTGATGATACTAAAGCATTTATTAAAAGTTATTTAAAATATTGGACTTTAGGGAGTGATACAGAACGTACTCTTATTGATGCCACTAAGGGAAATAAAGCAATACTAGCTAGAATAATAAATGATGGTAGATATCCTTTTCCATTTGGCGTTGGTATAATGAGTAGCATATTTGATGAATTTACCTATAATAGAGATTTACAATTATTTGATAATAGAAAAGGGGTAATACCAACTTTACCTCATAGTTATTTACAATTAGTAAAAGCAAATGCTTATGATGATTTTAATGTATATATCGCTTATAATTTATTAAATGATTATGAAAGCAGATTTTGTATTATTACAGATTCGGAAAATAGGATAATTGCTCATACAAATGAGGATTATGTAGAATTAGATGGTAAAAAATTTCAACTTACTAATTTTAATTGGAAGTTGAAAAAATTAGGCTTAGAATATAAAGCGAAAAAGGATTATAGTATGGCTGACTTAATGGATATTCAAGCTTCTATGAATGCAGTTATTTCAGGATATAAATTAGGAACTAACGTTAAAACATCAAACATCATTGTATTTGATACAAGAAATTGTGTGGAAGATTATACCATTAGAGATAGACAACCTTATTATTTTTTAGAGTTTTTAGGAGAAGATATTTTTACTCCAGGGGCTTATTTTTATCGTGATTTAATGAATCCAAATGTTATTGCTTATTTTGATGCAAATAAAGAGTATTTTGCATACAGAGATTTTACAAAAGAATATGATCAATATTATTATGATCATTTTGGGAAGTATTTATATTTTATGAAATTTAGTATGGATTCTAGTAGTTTTGCACCTGGAGAAGTATATTTTAAAAGTTTAAATGATTTTTTACAAGAACATAATTTAGGAGAAGTTTCCAGAGATGATTATTTAACTTGTAAAGATATTGAAATATTTAATTCACAAGTTTTAGAAGAAGAACCTCATAGGTAATTTGATAAGAAAAAAATTTATGGTAATTGTTAATTGAAAGGGGATTTTTATGAAAAATTATCAATTAAAACGTTTAAAAGCACTTACTATGGCTGGAGTTTTAATGGCTACACTTAGTGCTTGTAAGAAAGAAGAAACACCAAAGGTAGATTTAGATTTTAGTACTTCAGGAGTAACAAGTGTAGTAGAAGAAAAATTACACTTATTAGAAATACAAGAAGCTTTAGAGGCTGCACGTAAAGAAATGGATGCAAGGGCGAAAGAACAAGAGGATGAAGTTAAGCATACAGAAGAAGTAAATGAGGATAAAGATTTTAAAGAGTATGATGAAACCGAAAAGAAATTTGTTGAGGCCTTTTTAAATAGTGAAAAAAATATAGGCTATATTTATCCTTCTATTGCTCTAGATGTAGCAAATGGTGATATTGAATCTTTAGTTAGTGAAATTACAATGGCTAATACTGGAATAGGACCTTTATATGAGGTTGGTGAATTGTATAGACCATCCTTTAATAAAGATAGTATTAGAATATTTAATAATTCAAAAGGTTCTATTTCAAGTTTACCATGTTGTTATATTCCAATGGTTTACAGAAATACTTATGATAATTTTAATGTATATGAAGTAAATGCTACTGATAATTTTGGAATATATTTTGAGACAAATTATTTTGTAATTACGGATTTAAATGGTAAGATAATTGCTCATACTTATAATGGCTATAATAGAGTTTATGGAACTAATATTGCAGGTTCATTAAATGCTCTTTTAGGGAAATATGGATTATCTAATTTAAGTTCATATGTTTATAGCGAAGTTGATCTTAGAAATATTAGATTAGAACTTAGTAAAAAAATAAGTGGTTATAGTGCAAGTGGTGATATTAGAACTGCTGATATGCTTGTGTTTGATACAACTGGAAAAGAGAATTATCCACGTTTAGATCCTTGTCAAGATTATTATTTCATGGAGTATATTTGCCCTGATGTGTTTAGTATAGATACTTCTTTTTATGGAGATGTCTTTAGTCTAACTGCAACAGCAGTAGTTAATGGCGATAAATTTTTCTATGAAAATTTAGCACAAGATGATGGCTTAGTACCATTTTATTTTGATAGGTATGACCATATTGATAAATTAAGTATAACAGAGTTTTTAAAAACAACTGATGTGCCAGAATATATGGGATATAGAGATCTTCAAGATTTATATAATACCTATAATAAACAAGATAAAGGAAGACATTAATATAAACTAGTTTCGGCTAGTTTTTTTCGTTCTTCTATATTATAATTAAATTAAGAGGATACACTTAAAAGAAGTAGTACTTCATAGAATAAAATCTCTTAAACTAGTAAAATAGAAATGTGGAGAGTGAATAGTGGATGACAACATTTAAAAGAGATTTTGTTTTTAGAGATAATGTTATAGAAGTAGTAGCACGTAATGTTAGAAAATATCGAAAACTTGCAGGTATTACACAAGAACAGTTAGCTCTTGACATAGGCATTTCTAATGATTTTTTGCGAAGATTTGAAACAACTTATGGAAAAGAGGGAATGTCTTTAAATACTTTATATAAAATATCAGTTGTACTTAATGTTTCAATGGATAAATTCTTTTTAGAATAAAATGCTTTCTGTTTTTGTAAAAATAGTGTACAATATAATTACAAGAGGTGACTTATGAATAATTACCATTTTAATCCTGATATGTATTTAGTTGTAGCACGTAATGTTAAAAAATATCGAGAAGAAAATAATTATACAATTAAAGAATTAGCAGAATATACTAAAATTCAAGAATCGTTTTTAGAAAATTTTGAGAATGCTGATAAAATAACTGCTATTTCAATTTATGATTTATATAAAATAAGTGTAGTGTTAAATGTAAGTATTGATAAATTTTTCCAATGAAAAAAGCCTTTAACGGCTTATTTTTTCTTCTTCAAAATCTTGGTTTAATAATCTTATGAAGGCTTCAATATCATAGAACCTTCTTTTTTGTTTAATAAGTTCTAGAAAGTGTTTAATACATCTAGTGGCAAGACTATTATCTTTATATTCTTCTTGTAATCTTTTTAGGGTTGTAGCAATTAGAGAAGAAGGATAATTATTTTGATATAAGTATACTACATGTAACATTTTTTTCTTAAAAGTGGATAATTCAATAGCTTCTATTTCTTCAGGTGTTATATTTTGATGCTTTATGTCTTCAAGAGTTTTTCTTAAGAGAGGTTCATTTAATAATTTATTTTTTTCTTTAAATTTATGATATCCTGCTTTTCTATTTTCTGCTCTTTTTTTGATTTCTTGAATTTGAGAGTTATTTATAAAGGCAGGATTTTCGGCTATTTCTAAAGCTTCATCAAAACGATACATAGATATTAAACAAGCAATGTGAAGATATTGAATCTTAGGGTTTTCTTTGTATTCTTCATTACTTGCAAGTTCGTAAGCAGTAGATAAGGCAGGTCGTTTTAAATATATAATTATACGCTCGGCATACATATCGGCATTTCCTTCAAAACGTTTATTACTGGCAATAGTTTGTGCTTGTTTTAAGTCATTTAATTCTATTAAAGCTTTTACAAGAAGCACTTGAATTGGAACATAATTATGAAATCTTGGAGCTTGAGCAAGTTTACGAGCTTTAGTTAACGCATTAAGTTTAATTAAAGCATATATTTTAAATTCTTGAATTTTAAAATCAGAGGAAAATTCACTTCTTTTGGCAATATCGTATACACCTTGATAATCACCAGAGTTCATTAATTCTTCTAACATTTGATAAAATTTTTCTTTATTTTCTTCTTTTGGTTTCATTTTAACTCTCTTTCTAACGATTAGGTGTATCAGCAATATTAATATTTATTGCGTTATAAAATCTTTCAATATCAAAAAATTTTCTTTTTTGTTTAACTAAATCAAAAAAGTATTTAATAGTATTTAGGGCTATAGGCGTATTTTGGTATTTATCTTTTAATCTATTAATGGTATTTATAATAACTTTGTCAGGAAAATGATTAGCATATAGATATAATACTAAAAGCATTTCTTTTTGGAAAGTAGATAATTCTAAAGCTTCGATTTCAGTTTCCGTAATTTCATTATCTTTTATTCCTCTTAAAGTATCCGCTAAAGTATCATTTTTTATATCATAAGAAGTTTTGTGTACTTTTCTTTCTAGTATTCTTATTCTTTGCTGAATTCTTTTGTCGTCTTTGAATTTACAATTTATAGCAAAGTTGTAGGCTTCATCAAATTCATGCATTTGCATAAGTGTTGCAATAACTAAAAATTGAATGGAAGGATCATTTTCAAATTTAGGTGATTTGGCAAGTTTTAAGGCTTTCTTATTATTATGAAGAATTAAGAGAACGGTTATTAAATTAAATTGGATAGGTAGATAATCTTTAAATTTATTTTTCTTAGCAAGTTTGTAAGCAGGAATAAACTTTTTTTGTTTAATCAAAATTTCAATAAGTTTATTTTGAATGGGATAATAATCATTAAAAGCAGGAGAACTTGCAATAGCGTAAGCATCATCTAAACGATTTAAACGTATTAAGCATTCGATTAGCAATTCTTGCATAGGAAAACAATCTTGGTATTTGGGGAGTGAGGCAATACTATAAGCAGTACTGGTTTTATTATTCTCTAAAAGATTATTTACTAAAGATATATCTTGGTGGAAATTTTCAGCATTATTATTTATATGAGACATTACTAATCCTCCTTTGTAAGGCTATTTTAAAAGAAAATAGATAGTTTGTAAAGTTTAAACTTGTAATTTGTGTAGTATTGTGTTAAATTAGATGAATAAAGAGAGGGGACTAAAAATGATTGAAGAGAAAAAAAGAGGAAATTTAATTATTATTTCAGGTACTACTTGTGCTGGTAAAGGAACAATTGTTAAACATTTACTTGAACGCAATAAAAATTTATATTTATCTATTTCTTATACTTCTAGACCTATGAGAGGTAATGAAGTAGATGGCAAAGACTACTATTTTGTTAGTCCAGAAGAATTTGAAGAAAAAATTCAAAATGGCGACTTTTTAGAATATGCTCAAGTACATTATGGTTGCTATTATGGAACTCCTAAAAAGGAAATAGAAGAAAAACTAGAAGAGGGTTTAGACGTTATTTTAGAAATAGAGGTTTTGGGTGCTAAACAAATTAAAGAGTTATTTCCAGATACAATTTTGATATTTATTATGGCTCCTTCGATGGAAGTTGTAAAGGAAAGAATTATAGCTCGTAACGAGGAAAATGCTGAACAAATAATTAAAAGATTTAGAAGGGCTTATCAAGAAATAAATGAAGTCAATCAATATAACTATGTAGTTGTAAATGATGTCTTAGAAGAAGCTATTACAAAAGTAGAGGCTATTTTAATTAGTGAAAGATGCCGAATAGATAGAATTGAAGCAATAAAAATGGAAAATGAAGAAGAAATGATTCATGAGATTATGATGGAGAAAGATTAAAAGATTGTGACATTATTGTAAGATTTTTTAATCTTTTTTTGTGCTATAATTTTTCTTGGAAAGAAGTGTTTACAAGTGACGGTTTTGATTTTGACTGGTAAATTTGGAATGGGGCATTTTAGTGCCGCGAAAGCAATTCAAGAAAAAATAAGTTTAGAGTGTCCAGAGACTCAAGCTATCGTAATTGATTTTGTAGAGTATTTAATGCCAAAATTTTCTAAATATTCTTACATGTTATTTAATTTTTTAGTTAATCATTTTGCTAATACTTATAATTTATTTGCTCCTATGGTAGAAAAAAGAAAAACAGCACCTTTTAAAAGAAAAGTACTTTATAAAATTGATCAACTTATTTTAGAATATCAACCAACTTTAATTATTTCAACACTTCCAATTTGTACACAATATATTTCTTATTATAAAAAAATGCGTTATTCAGATATACCTCTTTATACATATATTACAGATATTTCTATTAATAATGAGTGGGTTAATGAACTAAATGATTTTTATTTTGTGGGTTCTAATAAAACAAAAAAGCAGTTAATCAGTAAAGGTGTTTTAGAATCAAAAATTATTGTATCAGGAATACCAGTTCTTAAAAAATTTAATTGTAAAGGGGTAAAGAAAGAAAAACATATTTTAATTATGGGTGGAGGTTTAGGGATTATTCCTCATGCTAAATCTTTACTTGATAATTTGGATAAAGAAACAGATATTAAAGTAACAGTAATTTTAGGCAATAATAAAAAGTTATATAAGAAACTTTATAAAAGATATAAGAATATAGAAGTTATTGGTTTTACAAATGATGTTAATAAATATTTAAAAAAAGCTAGTTTAATTATTAGCAAAGCAGGAGGAATTACAACATTTGAAGCTATAGCAGCAGAAACTCCAATGATTGTTTTAAAGCCTTTTTTACTTCAGGAGCGTGGAAATGCTAGGTTTATATTAGAAGGTAATTTGGGTATTGTTATAAATAAGAATGATAATGTTTTAAGTGTTATAAAAAATTTAATTAATAATCCTAAAGAAATAGAAGATATGAAGAAAAGTATGAGAGAAATGAAAAATAATTTTCATAAAGTAACTTATAGAAAGGATGGTGTTTTATGTATTTAATTTTAATTTTAGTAATTTTATATATTATTTATGCAATTATCCCAACCTATTATTATAAATTAAAAACAATAATTACTCGTAAAAAATCGAAATTTTTATATCTTACTTTTGATGATGGACCTAGTAAATATACAATGGAATTATTAGATGTTTTAAAGGAATATAATATTCCTGCGACTTTCTTTGTAGTAGCTAGTTTTGCTATAAGTAATAAGAATATTATTAAGAGGATGAAAGCAGAAAATCATGAGATTGGAATGCATTCTTTAAATCATAATTGTGCTTATTTTATGGGGCCAAGTATGGTTAAAAATGATTTTCAAAAATGCAAGGAAATTGCTCAAAAATTAGATATTAATGTTGTTTATTTTCGTCCTCCTTGGGGTGTACTTAATTTAGCAAGTATTTATCAGATTCGGAGACATAAACTTAAAATGATTTTATGGAATGTAATGGCACAGGATTGGAGAGGCGATATATCACAATCAGAAATAGAAAAACGAATACTTAAAAGGACACATGGCGGAGATATTATTTGTTTACATGATGGTCGAGGAAAAAATGAAGCACCATCAAGAACAATTGAGGCGTTAAAAAATGTAATACCTAAATTATTGGAAAAAGGCTATGTTTTTGAGGTTTTAAGTAATTATGAAAAATAAGAAATCTTTTTTTAGTGGTTTATTATTTATTACATTATTTATAGCTTTTGTTATTTACTTTACTCATAAACATAATCTAAAAGAAATTATGTTAGTACTTGCAATGATTGACATTAAATATGTGATTATAGGCTTACTTTTTATGTTTATTTTTGTTATGAGTGAAGCTTTAAATATTAAAATTTTATTAAAATCATTTGATATAGTTCATCCTTTTTTATTATGTTTTAAATATTCTCTTATAGGCTACTTTTTTAGTTCTATTACACCTTCTAGTAGTGGAGGACAACCACTTCAAATACTAGTTATGAAAAAAGATGGAATTAAACTTACTTATTCTATTACTATTCTACTCGTTATTCTTATTATTTATCAATTCTTAGTTTGTATTTTAGGCATTGTGGGCTTTTTAATTCATAGGGATTTTTTATTATCATTAAATATAAGTTTAAAAATATTTTTGTTTGCTTTTTTTCTATTTAATATGATTTTACTTATTATTCTTTTGATTTTATTGTTTTCTAAAAGGGTTACAAGAATGCTTTTAAATATTTTAAATAAAGTCTTAAATATTTTTAATTATCGAAAAAAAAAGGAGTTTATTTCAAATATAGAAGATAAAGTTTTAGAATATCATAACTCTGCTATATATTTAAAACAACATAAAAAGGATATTTTAAAAGTATCATTAGTTACTTTAGTGCAACTTCTAATTTATTTTAGTATTCCATTTCTTGTTTATAAAGCATTTGGACTTCATGATAAAACATTAATTTATTTTGTGGGAATGGAAGCTTTCTTATATGCCTCAGTGTCATGTATGCCTATGCCAGGTGCAATGGGCGCACATGAAAGTGTCTTTATGCATCTTTTTGCTACACTTTTTCCGGTATCAATGATAACGAGTGCCATGATTGTATCACGAGGAATTAGCTTCTATTTATTTGTTTTAATTTCGGGATTTTTAATTCTTATTTTTAAAATTTTTTCTAAAAAACATTAGGTATACTTTGTTA
>CAYMVR010000016.1:0-14028 GCA_964393945.1 uncultured Muribaculaceae bacterium
GTTTAATATTTTTAAATAAGTTACTAAAGAGGTTAGTAACTTTTTCTTTACTTTTTTATAAATTTATTTTATTATTAAGTTAAGCGAGACACTTAAATAGTGCTTGCCTTTTGTAGAGGTTTGCACCACTTATTTTTAGAATGAGTGGTGCTATTTTTTATCCAAAACCCCCATAGATACTTATCTAAAGATGATTAATAGAATAATTATTATTAGAAGTATAGAGATTAAAAAATCTTTTTTACTCATAATAACCACCGTCTTTCTTTTGGAATTTTGGTGGCAAGTACCATTCATAATGTGTCTCGTGCTTTTAACATATCATGAAAAATAAAAATATTCAAAAACAGAAATATTAAAATCTGTAGGTAAATATTTAATTTTGGGGCTCTAAAAATATAAAATCTGTTAAAAATCTTTGCTAAACATATAAAATCTGTAATTTTTTAATTTTTTTTATATATTTGTTACATACTAGAATTGGTTAGTTTTAGGTTTTAAAACTTTATTGTTTTTGATATAATAGCATGTATAGGAGGAGTTATGAAACGTTTATTTAGTTTGATTTTATTAGTAGTAGTTATATCCAGTTTAATATATATTACACATTATACTTTAAATAATAAAGGTATAAGAACAGAGGTAAAACGTAAAGAAAGTTCTGCGATTGAAAAAGTCAGTAGTAATATGACAAAGAATAATTTATCAGAAATATATAATATTTATCTTAATAATGAAAGACATAAAGTTAAGATAGAATATCAACTTGTAAATAAGAGTGATGAAGAAATTGGTTTAACTTTATATGTTTATTTTGATGGTAAAAATGCTTTAGAAAGAGAAGTTGTTTATAGTTCTAATTATAATTCCGTTATTGATTTAATGAAAGATGATACTATTTCAAATATAATTCAAATTAATGAAAAAAGATTTTGGAATTTAAAAGATGATTCTAGAGAATATTTAGTAATAGATGTTGGTATTTATGGGGAAGATAGTAAAAGATTATATTATATTTTGAATGGTAGTGGGGATATATTAAATGAAGAAGGTATTTTAAAGAGTGATACTTCTAAAATTTATATGATAGATGATGATTTATTTGAAAATTATTATGATGATATGACACTTGCTAAATTAGATAATAATATTATTTGGGCTTTAGAAGAAAAAACTCAAAAGAAAAATCTTAATTTGTTAGAAAATAAATACTATATTAAAGATGGAAAATTAGAAAAAGAACTTATTAAAACTTATGAAAATGTTTCATTAAAAACGAAAGCAAAAGATAGTAAGAAATAGGAGGTAACTCATGTTTGTAGATGAACTTAAAATTAAAGTAATAGCAGGAAAAGGTGGAGATGGTTGTACCTCTTTTAGGCGTGAAAAATGTGAACCTATGGGTGGGCCTAATGGTGGTAATGGTGGCAAGGGCGCTAGTATTATTTTTCAAGTAGATAAAGGTCTTAAAACTTTAATAGATTTACGTTATATGAAAATTATTAAAGGAGATAAAGGGGAAAATGGAAAAGGATCTAATCGAAATGGAGCTAATGCAGAAGATGTAATTATTAAAGTTCCTGAAGGCACAACAGTAGTAGATGCAGATACAAATTTAGTTATTGCTGATTTAGTTGGAGAAAATAATGAAGTTGTTGTTGCTCATGGAGGTCGTGGCGGTCGAGGAAATGTTGCTTTTAAAACTCAAACGGATACGGCGCCTAAATTTAGTGAACTTGGAGAGCCAGGAGAAGTTCGTATTTTAAAAGTTGAACTTAAAATGATTGCTGATGTTGGCTTAGTAGGCCTTCCAAGTGTTGGAAAATCAACTATTTTGTCAAAGATTAGTGCGGCTACTCCTAAAATTGCAAGTTATCATTTTACAACTTTATCTCCTAATTTAGGTGTTGTGAAATTAAAAGATAATAGAACTTTTATTATGGCTGATTTACCAGGTCTTATTGAAGGAGCACATGAAGGAGTAGGCCTAGGGCACAAATTTTTACGTCATGCGATGCGTACTAGAATTATAGCGCATGTTCTTGATATGGGAAGTGAAGAGGCACGAAATCCGATAGAAGATTATCAAGTTATTCGAAAAGAAATTTTAGAATATAGTGAAAAACTTGCACGTAAAAAAGAAATTATTATTGCAAATAAAATGGATTTAGAAGAGGCTCAAGATAATTTAGAAAAATTTAAAAAAGAATATCCTGATAAGGATATTATAGAAATTAGTTCTGTTACTAATATAGGTTTTGATACTTTAATGGTTAAACTTGCCGATGCACTTGATGAGATTATAGATGATCCATTATATGATGAAGATGAAATGATGAGTCATGTTTTATATAAATTTCAAAATGAAAGACCTTTTACAATTACAAGAGATCCTGATGGTGTTTGGGTTCTAGAAGGAAAAGAACTTGAAAAGCTATTTCAAATGACACGCTTTAATGAAGATGATGCAGTTCTTAGATTTGCACGAAAATTAAAAGGAATGGGCGTTGAAGAAGAATTAGAAAGACTTGGCGCTAAAAGAGGAGACGAAGTTCAAATTTGTGATTATATATTTGAATTTAAAGAATAATTAATCTTCAAAGATAAGAATAGAACCTATTCTTATTTTTTTTGTAGAATTAGCTGGTAGCTCTAAAACTTTGGTTTTTTTAATATCATTATTAATTTTAATAATACGGTTTTTATCTAAATTTTCATATTTGTATATTACTTCGTTATTTTCATCTAAACCTACGATATCAATATTTTCTTTCATAAAGAAGGTATGAATAGAATTGCATTTTAAAAATAACATACCATAATTAATATTCGTTTTACCCATAAGACCATTTAATCTTTTAAAAAAGGTATCTGCAATAATGATATCATAAGTTTTATTGTTAGTTTTTAAATGCATATTATCACCTTAGTATCATTTTAGCATAAAATTATGTTTTTATGATTGCTTTTTGATTATTTTTTCTTCGTTATGATAATTTTTAAGGGTAATTTGTCATTTTTTCTTGTTTTCTTTGTTTTTTTATGCTAACATTTATTTAGGATGTGATTATATGAAGAATGAGAATTTAGAAGAAAAAAAAGGTAAAAAGGGAATTACTAGTTTTGATATAAAAGCATTTTTCAATGATAACAAAAAAGCAGTAGGTATTGGGGCAGCAGCACTAGTTGTTGTTGTTATAGTTATTGTAGGCGTTACTCTTTTATTCGGTAAGAGTCATGCTTTACCTAATCAAAAAGAAGTTTTAGAAAATAGACTTAAAGAACTTGCAAAAGAATTTTATGAAGTACATTATTATCCTAATTTAGTTAGTAGTACAACTAAAAAGCCAATGACAGATGAAGAAAAGAAAGAATTTGCTCAAAAGTTTAAAGATACAGGAATAACTCTTGATTTAAGTGGCTTGGCTAGATTATATGGTGAGCAAAAGGACAGCATTTTAGAAGAATTTAAGAACGGAGATAAGGCTTGTAATTATGATAATACAAAAGTTGTTATATATCCTAAAGATCCATATGCAATAAATTCTTATGAAATTGATGTTAAACTTGATTGTGGATTTGAAGAAGAGAAATAATCTCTTTTTTTTTGCTTTTTTTGCTAGTTTATTTTTTATAGAAAATGTCGAAAAAAGTAGATTTTAGTTTTTATATGTTGTATAATTATTTATAGTAAAGGTATAAATAAGTAGGGATTGCAAATGAATGTAAGTAGAATTAAAAAATATTTATATTATTGTTTTGCTTTGCTAATTTTCTTAGTAATTTTTTTTGGTGTCTCTATTTATGATGTAGTAGCTGCCTCAGTTGGTGATGAAAAAGCATTTGGTCCAGTTGGAGGTATTCAAGCTTATACCATCCCAGCGACAGGATATTATAAATTAGAAGTTTGGGGTGCCCAAGGTGGTGGAAGCAGTAGAATAGGTGGATATGGTGCATATGCCACTGGCGCTGTTTTCTTAAGAAAAGATGAAAAAGTTTTTGTTGTTGTTGGTGGAGCAGGTGGCTCAAGAGGACAACAAGGAAGTTATGAAGGTGCTTGGGGAACTGCTGCTGGAGGCTACAACGGTGGCGGCGGCGGATATGGCGGCTGCGGTCAAGGTGGTGGCGGTGGTGCTACACATATCGCATTAAAAACAGGTTTATTATCTTCTTTATCTAGTAGTCGTGATGATATTTTAATCGTTGCTAGTGGTGGTGGTGGATATTATCACTGGAAAAACGGCCCTGGTGCTGGTAACAACGGCGGAGGATACACTACAACAGCTGCTGGTAATACAAACCAAAATGGTTGGTTTGGCCAAGGTGGAAGCGGTCGAGGAAATGCTTGCGGCGGCGGAGGCGGCGGCGGTGGCTTCACTGGAGGCGGCGGCGGCGGCAACATTGGTCGTGGTGGTGGCGGATCTAGTTACATTGCTAATTCTAAATTAATATCTTATGGAGATTTAACTAAAGTAATGTATTGTGTTGGATGTGCTACAAATGCTACTCCTGATTATTATACACTTACTGCTGGAGCGTCATCTTCTGCTGTATCTAATACAGCTAAAGCTGGTGCTGGTTATGCTAAAATAACAATAATGGACCTTACAAATACAAACTCTAAATTAGGAAGTTTATCTATTGATAAAGGCAGTATTTCACCTGCATTTGATCCAGATACTTTAACTTATGATATTGTTGTTGATAGCGAAGCATATAGAATAAATGTTGATGCTGTGGCTCAAGAGACTACATCAACTGTTGTAGGTGATGGCTATGTTGATTTACAGGCCGGACTTACTGTTGTACCAATAACGGTAACTGCTGAAAGTGGAGACACTACTGTTTATACCTTAAATATTACAAGACCAATGTCTCCTTATAAATATTTGTCTGACATTAAAATATCAGGTACTTCTATCCCTAATTTTAGACCTGAACAATTATCTTACGATATTACTGTTCCATATGATATGGATGAATTAGATGCAGAGGCGACTTATGGTAGACCTAGTCAACTTATTTATATGCCAATGGATTTAAGTTTGAAAACAGGTGATAATACAAAACAAATTATTGTTATTAGTGAAGACGGAACATATACTACTACTTATACTTTAAATATTAAGAGAGAGCATACATCTTTATTAAAAGAGTTAGTTCTTGGTGATTATGAATTTGAGTTTAATCCTACAACACTTGAATATGATTTAAATATTTTAGGTTCAACTATGTCTTTACCAGTTATAGCTACTCCTTATGATGAAGAGGCTACTGTTGAATTAGATGGTTTTGGCTATATTAAAACTAGCCAACTAGCAACTGTTACTGTTAGGGAGCCTAATAGTACTACAACAGTATATAAAGTTAATATTAAAAAAGGTGAAACTAGTGTTGAAGTAAAATATGAGTTTCCTTATAATGGCGGTACTTACACTTTTACAGCTCCTACTTTAGGATATTATAAATTAGAGACTTGGGGTGCTCAGGGTGGTTCTTCAGGTGGACGTGGTGGATATGGTGCGTATGCGGTTGGTACCATTTATATGCATGAAGGAGATACTATATATATTACAGTAGGTGGCTCTGGTGGTGTTCATCGCGATCAAGGATCTAGTGAATCTTATTGGGTTACTTCTGGCGGTGGATATAACGGCGGAGGTAATGGTTATAGTGCTTGTGGTCAAGGTGGTGGCGGTGGCGCTACACATATGGCCCTAAGTTCGGGATTACTTTCATCTTTATCAAATAATCGTGATGACATTTTGATTGTTGCGGCTGGTGGTGGCGGTGCTTATCACTGGAAACGCGGTAATGGAAACGGAAATAGTGGTGGAGGTTATGCTCCAACAGCGGCTGGTAATATTTATCGCTATGGTGGTTTTGGATACGGTGGTTCTGGTGCTGGTAATGCTTGCGGCGGCGGAGGCGGCGGCGGCGGATTCACTGGTGGTAATGGCGGCGGTAACGTTGGCTATGGCGGCGGTGGATCTAGTTATATTGCTAGTTCAAATTTAGTATCATATAGAGATATTGTTAAATCTATGTATGGATATTACGTTGCAACTAATAGTGAAGAAGATAATTATACGCTTTCTACTGCTAATGTCTCTAATACACCAATTAGTTATTATGCTAAAGGTGGAGATGGTTATGCGAGGGTTACTTTATTACCGGAACCTAGTGGCAATAATTTCTTATTATCTTTAACTTTAAAAACAGATAATGGTGTTAAAACCTATACTCCAGATCTTGATTATGAAGTAGAAGATTACTATGTAACTTTAGATAGTGATGAAACTATTCTAAATGTGGCAGCAAGGCCTGAGGATTCAACTGCTAAAATTGAAGGTTTAGGAGATTATGACATTCCAGCTGGAACTACTGAAATAGAACTTAAAGTAACGGCTGAATCAGGAGCAGAGAAAATTTATAAAATACATGTAACTAGACCTGCTTCTAGTGAAAAATATCCAACTGATATTGTTATTAGTGGTTTAGTTCCAAGTTTGTGTTCTATTGGTGATGGAAGTTTCTGTCATCTTAATCCTGAAAAGTTTGACAAGAATACAAATTCATATTATTTAACAGTTCCTTATCGTATTAAACAATTATATTTTGATGTTCATAAAGGTCATCCTTATCAGACTGTTGTTGGAGAAGGAAAAGTATCATTAAATGCTGGTGAAAATACGATTGTTATTGAGATTGAAAGTGAAGATAAGAGTGGTACTTCTGTTTATACTTATTATGTTACTAGAGATATGACAGGAGATACGGATATTGATCTTGCTATATTAGATCCAGAGAGAGATATTAATTTTGACCCTGATATATCTGAGTATTATACAACTGTTGATAATTCATTCTCTAAATATATTTATGTTGATGGAAATGCGTCTGAAAATGTTGGAAAAGATCCTAGTGAATTACTAGATACTTCTATTCAACCTTTACAGGATACTGTTCAACTATATATTAGAACTGATGATCCTGAAGCAAACTTTATTGTTAATGGTCCTACGGATTTAGCCTCTGGCTTAAATGAATTGCAAATACTTGTAACAGCTCCGTCTGGAGATATTAGAGTATATGTTTTAAATATATATCGATTAAAAAATGAAAATGTCTTTTTAAGTGATCTGGAAGTGGTTAAAGATTCAACAAATTATACTTTAAATCCTACTTTTAGTAAAGTTAATTTAGGACCTTATCAGGTTACGGTTCCAAATGAAATAAGTGATGTTGATATTATAGCTTCGCCTGAGACTATCACAACTACAGTGTCTGGTGATGGAAATAAGGCTCTTAATGTTGGAACTAATCATTTTAATGTTACGACTGTTGCGGAAAATGGTACTGCTGAGGTTTACTCCCTTATTATTACAAGACAAAAGAATAGTAATGCTGATTTAAGTAGCATTGTTGTTAGTGATGATGATAATACATTTGCATTAGTTCCAACTTTTGATAAAGATACTTTAACTTATGATGTTGATGTTCCAGAAGGAACTAATAAAGTTAATATTGTGGCAACGCCTCTTGTTAGTACAACTACTTATAAATTACTCGATAATGATGTTATTAGAGTTGGTGATAACACTAAAAGAGTTATGGCTATTGCTGAAGATGGAACTAGTAAGATTTATAACATTAATATTCACCGTCCAGCATCAAGTAATAATTATTTAAGTGATTTGGAATTAAAATGGAAAGATACAGAATTTACTCTTAATCCCGTATTTGATCGTGATACTTTAGATTATACTTTAGAAGTAGAAAATGAAGTGTCAAATGTTGATGTAAGCGTTACAAGAGAAAATAATTTGGCTGCTGTTAAAGGAACTGGTAGATATAACTTAAAAGTAGGTACAAACTTTATTAACGTTATTGTTATTAATGAAGCTAATGAAATGAGAGTATATGAGGTTACAATAACAAGAAAGCCAAATAGTAATGCTTATTTATCTAATATAACATTAGGTTCTGGTACACTTAGTCCAGAGTTTAATAAAGAAACATTGGAGTATACTTTAAATGTAGCTAATGAAGTTGAAAAATTACATGTTTTAGGAGAAGCGGAGGTATCTACAACAAAAGTAACAGGTAATGATACTTATGCCTTAAAATTAGGAGAAAATGATATTTCTTTAGTTACTTTAGCGGAAGATGGTGTTACAACCTTAACTTATAAAATAAAAGTTATTAGAGATAAATCTACTAACAATTTCTTGAAGGATTTAATTATGGAAGAATCTAAATTAAGTCCAACATTTAGTCCTAATGTTACACAATATACAGCGAAAGTACCTTATGAAGTAACTAAAGGAACTTTCCATGTAACATTACAAAATGAAGCAGCAACTTATGAAATTATTGGTAATGATAATTTTGAAGTTGGAGAAAACGAAGTAATTGTTAGGGTTACAAGTGAAAAAGATCAAGGTACTGAACATCATAAAGACTATGTAATTAAAGTTACTAGACAACCTTATGAAGCAGCAAGTACTTATCTTGAAACACTTACTGTTGATAGAGGAACTTTAACACCTGAATTTGATAAGACAAAACAACTTTATAAAGTAGTCCTTCCAAATGAAACAGATAAAATCAATGTGGCAGCAACCTCTGAAGAATCAACCGCTACTATTACAGGAACAGGTTCTTATAATTTAGAGATTGGTACTAATTTAATAGTTGTTACAGTTACAAGCAAAGATGGTAGTACGAGAGATTATCAAATTGAAGTTGAGCGTAAAGCAAGTAGTGAATCTAGACTTTCAGCTTTACTACTTGAAGGTTCACTATTATATCCACCTTTTAATAAAGATATTTTTGAATATACAACTACAACAACTAGTCCATATTTAAGTTTTGCTCAAATATCAACAATTGATCCAAATGCTTATTTTGAAATTGATGGAAATGATTTTTCAAGTGGTGACGGAACAATGACGATTACAGTTACTGCTCCTGATGGAGAAACACAGAGCGTTTATAATGTTCACGTTACAAAAGAACCAAGTAATAATAGTAATTTAGGATGGTTGGAAGTTGAAAACTATCAAATAAGTCCAGAATTTTCTAGTCAAACAACAGAATATAGTGTTACAATTCGTAATGAAGTTGCTTCAATTAATATTATTGCTTATCCAGAAGAATATTCAGCGACCGTATTCGGTGATGGTATTCAAATTGTAAATGTTGGTACAAATACATTTAATATTGAAGTAACTAGTGAATCCGGTAAGGTTAAAACTTATACTATTATCGCTAAAAAAGAAGGAAAAGGTAATAATAATATTGCTGATTTACAAGTATTAAATGGAACTATGACTCCAGCATTTGATGGAAGGGACACATATGATGTTGTTGTTCCTTATGAAGAGACTTATCTAGATTTAGATGTGGTACTGGAAGATGTTAGTGCTTCTTATACAGTTATTGGAAATAATGATTTACAAGTTGGAAACAATGTTGTGACTATTGCTGTTACAGCAGAAAATGGAAGTATTAAAAATTATACTTTAAATGTTACAAGATCAGAAAGTATTAGTGCTTTACTAGAAAACATAATTGTTAAAGGCTACCAATTAAGTCCTGAATTTAATACATATATTAATTCTTATGATATTTTGGTTAATAATGAAACTGAATCTTTAGATTTAACAATTATTCCATTAGATAAGAAAGCAACTTGGGTAATTAATGGTAATGAAAACTTTGTTGTGGGAGATAATCAAGTTGAAATAATTGTTACGGGTAGTAGAGGTATAAAAGTTGAAAAGTATTATTTGAATGTAAGACGACAGCCTTATGCTAATACTTATATGGATTTCTTATATACGGATCAGGGTGATTTAACACCGGTATTTAAAAGACAAACCTTAGAGTATAGTATTGATGTTCCTTATGATGTAGAACAAATAGAATTAATTGGTGAAGTTGTCGATAAGAGTAATACAGTTACAGGTCTTGGTGTTCATCCTCTTAATACAGGTGAGAACATATTAAAAGTTGTTGTTACTGCGGCGAGTGGTGTTAATAGAACATATATTATAACAGTTAATCGTAGTAAAAGTGATGATAACTATTTAGCATCCTTAACAACAAGGGTAGGTTATACTCTTGTACCTAATTTTGAGAAGACGATACTTGATTATACAGTTGATGTTCCAGCAGGAACGACAAATATAAATATTCAAGGAACTTTATCTAGTGATTCTGCTAGTGTAACTGGTTTTGGTATTCATAATTTGGAAGTTGGAGAAAATGTAATTGATATTCAAGTTACAAGTGAATCTGGAAAAGTTAGAACATATACTGTTACAGTTAATCGCGAAGCAAGTAGTAATAACATGCTTACAAATATTATTCCAAGTGTTGGAACACTAGAGCCATCATTTGGTTATTACGAAACAGAGTATTCACTTCATTTAGATTCTAACGTTAAAAATTTGGGCTTTGATGTTATTACAGAAGATATTAGTGCTTTAGTTAGTGGTAAAGAAACT
Source organism: uncultured Muribaculaceae bacterium (assembly GCA_964393945.1). Classification (GTDB taxonomy): domain Bacteria; phylum Bacillota_I; class Bacilli_A; order RF39; family UBA660; genus Caccenecus. The sequence goes on from CAYMVR010000016.1 coordinate 10,515, forward strand.
TTAACTGTACCAGATGGTGATAGTGTACGTGAAATTATAATAACAGCTGAAGATGGTCAGACTAGAAAATATACAATTTCTGTTCATAAAGATAGATCGGATATTGCAAGTCTTGATTATTTAGAAGTAACTGGTTATCCATTTACAGATGTTAATGGGGACCCTTTAAGTTTTGATCCTGATGTTCATAATTATTATATTAGTGTACCATATAACAAACAAGTTTTAATGAATGGCGAAGTTATAGTTACTGCAAAAGATCCAAATGCGACAATTACAAAAAGTGGACATTTGACACTTCTTACAACAGAAACAAATACTTATTTTGTTACTGTAACGGCTCCAGACGGATATACTAAGTCAACTTATCGAATTTTTATCGAAAGAGGAAAGGGAAGCAATGCTTTATTAAATGATTTAATTGTTCATAAAGGTTATTTAACAGAGAAGTTTAATCCTAATGTTTTTGAATATGATTGGATGGTTCCTAAAAATATAACACTCACAGATGCGGATGTTACTGCTGTTTTACAAGATGTTAATGCACAAGTTGATATGACGCCAAGTGTTACGGTATCTTTGACTGAAACTAATCAATTTATTGTTAAAGTAACAAGTGAAGATGGAGTTAATACTCACACTTATGTCCTTAATCTAATTGCTGATTTAGCAGGAGATGCTTCTTTAGGAAGTTTAGTTATTGATAAAGGTTATTATGAACCAACATTTGATTCGCAAGTTAAAGAATATGATGTATATGAATATGAAGATACAACTGGTATTTTAGTTACAGTAACACCTAGTGAAGAAAATGCTGTTGTGACATCTGGTAATGGCTATGTTGTTTTAGATAACGATTTAGTAGAACATAATATTGTTGTTACAGCAGAAAATGGAAGAACGGAGACTTATCTACTTAGAATACATAAAAGTATAAAAAGAGATAAAGGGCTAAAGAATTTATATTTAAATGGTTTAGAAAACTTAGATTGTAATGGTGGAAAATGTATATTAACACCAAACTTTGATACTGATACATTAGATTATAAAATTCTTATTCCATTTGATTATACGAATTTAGATATCTTAGCAGAAACAATGAATGATCAACAAACTGTTAAGTATAAAATAGGAGATAATTATATCACAACTTATGATTTACCTGTTGGTAAAACACAAGTTTTAGTGGAAGTTTATGATGGAATGGGTGAACTTACAAGAACTTATACATTAGAAGTTGAAAGATCAAAATCAAGTAATAATTATTTAAAGAGTTTAGAAATTCTTGATTTACCACATGATGATGTTCAAGATTTTTATAATCTAGACCCAGAATTTGATAAAACAATTCAAGAATATACCATTACAGTAAGTTCTGATGTTGATGAAGTAGTTATTAAAGCAACACCAGAAAACTCTGAAAGTATTGTAAAAGTTAATGGTTATAATTATTTACAAGATGGTAATAATGATGCGACAATTACAGTTAAAGCACCTGATGGCTCTGAAAGAACTTATATCATTCATATTTTGAAAATATCTGAACATAATAGTTATTTACGTAATATTACTGTTTCTTCAGGAACTTTTGCTGATTTAAGTCCAAAGTTTAAATCAACAACTTATGATTATACAACTACTATTAATCATATTTATGATAAAGTTATTGTGGAGGCTGTGCCACTTGATCCAACAACAACAATTGTGGGTATGGGTGAATATGAACTTAAAACTGGTTCAAATATTGTAACATTAATAGCAACAGCTGATGATGGTTCTTCTGTTAGTACTTATACAATAAATATTGTTAAGAGTGCTAATAATAATGTTGATTTAGCTAATTTAATTGTTGAAGAGGGAACTCTTTCTCCAACATTTGATAAAGGAACAACGAAATATGATATAACGGTTCCAGAAGATGTTGATAAATTAACTATTCATGCAATACCTTATGAGCGTACTTCAACTGTTACAATAACAGGTAATGAAAATTTACATAGTGGTTATAATACTGTCAATGTGATTGTTATGAATAAAGAGAAAACAGTTTCTAAAACATATCAATTAACAGTATTTAAAGAAAAGAGTAGTAATAATCGCCTTAAAGATTTAAGTGTATTTAAAGGTGATGATAAACAAGTTTTAGCTCCAACCTTTAACCCTGGTAAATTTAATTATCGAGTAGATGTAACTCATGATACTGAAAAGGTAAGAATTGAGGCAGAGGCAGAAGCAATAAATGCGATAGTAACAGGTATTGGTGAAGAATCATTAACATTTGGTTCTAATGTTAGAACAGTTAATGTTACTGCTGAAAATGGTGCTCAAAGTTCTTATGTAATTGATATTTATCGTAATTATAATCTTGATTTAGCATCAATTGTAACAGATGTAGGTACTCTAGATCCTGTATTTGATAAAGATACTTTAACTTATGATATTACAGTAGCAAAAGATGTTGATAAGATTTCGATTATTGGTTTTGCAGAAAGTAATAAAGTTACAGTTCAAGGTAATAATACTTATGATTTAAAGGCAGGAAAAAATACAATTGAACTTAAAGTAGTGGCACCTGATGGAAAACATAAAACTTATACAATAAATGTTAATAGAGACGCTGATAATAACAACTATATTGAATCTTTAGTAGTTCATCAAGGAGGACTTGACCCAGATTTTATAAAGACAACAGAAGAATATACGGTAAATGTTCGAAAGACAACTACTAAATTAGATTTAGATATAGTCTTAGAAAGTGATAAAGCAAAATATCAAGTACTTGGTAATGAAAACTTTAAAATGGGTTATAATGAAGTAATAATTCGAGTTACAGCTGAAAATGGTGATGTAAGAGATTATACTTTAAATGTGGTATTACGAGAAGATGATTATTTCTCAAATCGTTTACTTGATTTATCTATTAGTGAAGGTAAATTAAATCCTGATTTTGATCCAGATACTTATTATTATGCAGCATATTTACCTAATTCAACTAGTAGTGTTATTATTAGTGCGACAAAAGAAAGTGATAAATCAACTGTAACAGGTACAGGTCTTGTTAATCTAGAAGTTGGTAGAAATATCTTCCCAGTTAAAGTAACAGGTAAAGATGGTAGAACTACTATTTATACTCTTGTAATTTACAGAAATGATACTAATGATGCAACATTATCGACTTTAAGTGTTAAAGGTTATAGTATTACACCAATATTTAATAAACAACAGGAAGATTATCGAGTTACTATTAATAAGGGTGAGACTACTCTTGATTTATCAGCCTTACCAACTGATAAGAATGCTACAGTTAAAATCCTTGGTAATGAAAATTTAGCCCAAGGAGAAAACACAATTTCAATATTTGTTACAGCACCTGATGGGGTTACAACTAAAACTTATACTTTGACAGTTCAAAAAGAATATTCAACAAATAACTTCTTAAGTAGTTTAGAAGTAAATGGCTATACATTTACACCAGAGTTTATAAAAACTAATAATGGTCCTTATACTTTAGAAG
>CAYMVR010000017.1:0-13445 GCA_964393945.1 uncultured Muribaculaceae bacterium
CAATAGAATATACGGATAATAAAATAAATATCTTAGGAGTAACAAAAAAAGATACAAGATGCTATGTATATTTTGATAAAGTATTAGGTCAAACCTCATCATCTATAATAGCAAGCATAAAAGCACGAACAGATGGATCGTATAAAGGAAGTACTACACCAACATTTACAAGCGTAGCAACAGGGGCAGAAACAGAAGCAAATAATGGAATATTTGAAACAGATGACCCAATGTATGGAACAAATGCTAAAACGTACTACTGGAGAGGCGCAGCAACAACAAATCATGTAATATTTGCTGATAAGTGCTGGCGAATAGTACGTATCAACGGTGATGGCTCTATAAGACTAATCTATAATGGAGCACCATTAGGCAATACATGTCAAGGAAACGGAAGCAATAGTGACGCGGTAATAATGAGTACATCTGATTCAGAAAAGTATTATGCAACAAGTGATGGACAATATAATAATAGTTCATATGTAGGATGGACTTATACATTAAGTACACAAAGAACAACAGTTGGAACTGATAGTAATGCTAAAAAGCAAATTGAAAAATGGTATAGGGATAAGATTTCAGAAGATGCAAAGAAAAAGGTAGATACAGCTGGAAAATTCTGTAATGATAGAAATACAGGACAACCATATTCAAGTTGGAGTGGATATGTAACAACATGGAGTGCAACAGGAACAAAGTTTGCGTATGCAGGAGTAGATCGCTTATGGAACAAGTATACACCAATATTAAGTTGTACAAGTGGAGATGTATATAGTTTAGCGGTAGGAATGATAACAGCAGATGAAGTAATGTTTGCAGGAGGTAAAGACGAAAATAATGCATCTTACTATCTAAACGCAGGAGCAAACTACTGGACAATGTCTCCGTATAGTTGGACTGGCACTCACGCTTACGTGTTCCGTGTGAATTCGAATGGCCGCTTCGGCGGCGATAGCGTGAACAGTGCTTATGGTTTGCGTCCTGTCATAAATTTACGCTCTGACGTGTTATTTAATCCAGGATCTGATGGCACCCAAAATAATCCTTATATTGTGGTTGATTAAGTTATTACCTTGTAATAGCTTTTTTCTTTTGCATAACTTTTTTTAATAATGTTTGACATGCGTATATTTGTATGATATATTGATGATATCGGGAGGTTTAAAGTATGGATATTAATAAAATAATTTATGAAGTAAGGGGTAGAAGAGTAATCTTAGTTAAAGATGTTGCAAAACTTTTTGATATGGACACTAAAAGAATAAATGAAATAGTTAAAAGAAATATTGATAAATTTTCGAATGAAAATTATTTTCAATTAACAAAAGAAGAATATAAAATTTGTGTTTATGGTCGCAAATTTGCGACCTTGAACGATGATTTTGCGACCTTGAACAATGTAAAAATTAGTCGTGGAAATAATTTGAAATATCTTCCATTTGTCTTTACAATTGATGGAATAAAAGTGCTAAAAAGAGTTTTAAAATCAAAAGAAATGGATGTTATTTTTAATAAAATAATAGAAGCTTTAGAAGAAGAAAGTACTGCCTTAATAGTGCCAAGTTCCCAGGAATTTAGGGAAGAAAACATAAAATCAATGATTTATGAAATACGTGGAAAACAAGTTATGTTTGATTTTGACTTGGCAGTTTTGTATGAATGTAAAAATGGAGCCAAAACAATTAATCAAGCAGTAGAAAGAAATAAAGAAAGGTTTCCAAATGACTTTTATTTTCAATTAACAGATGATGAAAAAATAAAATTGCGGTCCCAATCTGGGACCGCAAATATGAGTAGAAGCAACTCATATGTATTTACGGAGCAAGGAGTTGCAATGCTAGCAAGTGTTTTAAGAACTTCTATTGCTGCCAAAATAAGTATTAGAATAATGCGGACTTTTGTTGCAATGCATAAATATATTTCTAATGATTTAATAGAACAAAAATATATAAATAATTTAGTTTTAGAAGATCATGATAAAATTGCTTTATTACAAGAATCTTTTTCTAAATTTGAAGAAAAGAAAAAAGCAAGTGAAATATATTTTAATGGTCAAATATATGAGTGCGCCCAGATAAGGGTTAATAATCTAGTAGGTGTGAGTCCTACCTAGTAAAGTTTAGCCGACAACTAGTAGTGAGTCTTGGGTTGTTAATGGTAACATTTATGACTAAGCGTAGACAACGAGGAAACAGGGTTAGTATTGAGCTTCGAAAACTGACCAAAAATTAGGAAGACGACATTTTTCATATAATGGAAGTCAATATTTAATTATTTGATATGGCAAGAGTAATTGAATTCCTACGGAGTCAAAGACCTAATCATGTTTTACAAAGTGATTATTATATCAACTGGGGAGAGACTATCATTTCTCTAAGTCCGAAAGTGGGCAGTGAGCCAATCGGTAAAACAGAATAAAGAGTATGACAAACAACCACAAACAGAAGAATGCCAAAAGAGTGATAGCCAGTCAGATGTACCCATAGTACTAATGATACTGTATCAAATAAATACAGAGTAAGGAAGGGATACACATAATATAGTTCTTGTTAAAAGAAACATTATCGCTATGCAAGGAGGGATAAATAATGACAACTAAAATAGCAAGAATAAATCAAATAGCAAAAGAAAAACCAAAAGAAGCTTTCACATCAATATATCATTTAATCAATTGTGAACTATTAAAAGAATGTTTTGAGGAACTAGACGGAAATAAAGCAACAGGATTAGACAAAGTTACAAAGGATATGTATCTAATGAATTTAGATGAAAATCTAAACAATTTAGTAAATAAACTTAAAACTAAATCTTATCGACCTAGTCCAGCAAGAAAAGTAAATATTCCAAAAGCCAATGGCAAACTCCGAGGACTAGCCATAGCAAACTTTGAAGATAAGATAGTACAATTAGCGGTAAAGAAACTAGTCGAAGCAATATTTGAGCCAAAATTCACAAGTAATATGTTTGGATTTAGACCTAACAAAAGTTGTCATGATTGTTTAAAATATTTAACACAATGTATTGAGAAGAAATATACAAACTATATTCTTGATGCAGATATAAAGGGATATTTTGATAATATCAATCATGACCTAATTATGAAAGCATTAGAAATGCACATCAAAGATACAAACTTACTAAGACTTATTAAAAGATTTCTAAAAGCAGGTATTATGGAAAATGGTAAATATATTACAAGTGAATATGGAACACCGCAAGGGTCTATTCTAAGCCCAGTATTAGCGAATATTGTAATGTACTATGGCATTATACTATATGTAGAGAAAATAAAGAAAGTATCACGAGGATATATTGAGATAATAAACTATGCTGATGATATGATACTCTGTTTTCAACATAAAGATGAGGCAGAAAAGACATATAAATTGTTAAAAGAAAGACTTAGAACTTTGGGGCTAGAATTTGCAGAAGATAAAACAAGACTAATAGAGTTTGGTAGATTTGCAAGTGAAAATTGTAAGAAAAATGGTAAAAATAAACCAGATACTTTTGATTTTCTAGGTTTTACACACTATTGTAGTAAAGGCAATAAACATGGTAACTTTCGTGTTAAGAGGAAAACATCAAAGAAGAAATTTAAACAGAAAATCCAAGAGTTCAAAGTCTGGATAAAAGAAAATAGACATAGGCCACTGAAAGAAATAATTACAACTGTGAAAAAGAAACTAACAGGTCACTTCAATTACTATGGAATAACTGATAACTATTATATGATTAGCAAATATAATAGTGTAGTAATACACCTATTAATGAAATGGTTAAATAGAAGAAGTCAAAAGAGAAGTTATAGAAATAAGGGTTTCACAGCCATGATTAAATATTTTGATTTGCCACTGCCTAGAATTAAAGTAAATATATATGCTATTTGAGAAATAAATACTATATTATGAAAAGCCGGATGCGAGAAAGTTGCACGTCCGGTTTTGTGAGGGTTACATGGAGTGATCTGTGTTTCTACTCGATTGCTTATTCTAAAATTGTTGATTTAATGAAAGAAGCTAAGAAAGAATTAATAATTATTGATAATTATGCTGATAAACAAGTACTAGATATGATACGTAATGTAAGTGTTAAAGTTATACTGGTTGTAAGAAAGAATAGTTTACTTAAAAGTGTGGATATTTTAAAGTATAAAGAACAATATGATAACTTAGAAATAGTATATGATAATACTTATCATGGTAGATATTTAATTATTGATAAATTAAAAGTATATCATTTAGGAACAAGTATTAATTATATAGGAAGTAAAACATTTTCTATTAATACAATAAGTGATATAGATATTATTAATATGCTTGTAAATAAAGTTTGTAATTGTTAAAATAGTATTAGGAGGTAAATCATGTATGCTTATTGTTTAATTGAATATCCTGTTAAAACTTTAGATAAAGCATTTACTTATAAAATACCTGATAACTTACAGGATAGATTAAAAGTAGGAATGAAAGTATTAGTTCCATTTAATACTAGAGTTGTTCATGGTATTGTTTTAAAAATAAGTGATACTTATGATGATACTTATGAAATAAAAGAAGTAATTCGAATTGAAGATGAATTTTTAATATTAAATGATGAATTATTAAGTTTAGGATACTATTTAAAAGAATTAACTTTATGTAATTTAATAACAGCTTATCAGACAATGCTTCCTAGTGCTTTAAAAGTAAAGGACCAAAAGAGTGATTATAATAAATATGACAAGTATGTTTTAATAAATGCTCCTATAAATATTGTAATGGAGTATATAGAAAGTCATAGGGGGAAAAAAGTAGATTTATTAAATAGATTATTAGATGAAGGAGAAATAAATAAAAAAGAATTAGATTCTACTGCTGTTAGAGAATTAGAAAAACTTGGGCTTGTAAAACAAGACTTAAGACAAGTTTTTAGAATTCAAAGAAAGAGTAGTAATGTAGAGAATAAAATTCTTAATTCAGAACAAAAAAAGGTTTTTGATAAAATTAAAGATAGTATGGATGAGAATAAAACTTTTTTATTACATGGTGTTACGGGTAGTGGAAAAACTGTTGTATATATAGAACTTATTAAAGAAGTTATAAGTATGGGGAAAAGTGCTATTTTGCTCGTGCCAGAAATAAGTCTTACAGAGCAAGTTATTCAAATATTTTATGATTATTTTGGGGAAATGGTGGCTATACTTCATAGTGGTTTATCTAAGACTGAAAAATATGATGAATATGTTAAAATATTAAAAGGCAAAGTAAAAATTGTTATTGGAACAAGAAGTGCTATTTTTGCGCCTTTAAATGATATTGGCATTATTATAATAGATGAAGAACATAGTGAAACTTATAAGCAAGATAATACTCCTAGATATCATGCTCTTGATATCGCTAAAAAAAGAAGTGAATATCATAAATGCCCTTTAGTTCTTGGAAGTGCTACACCATCTTTAGACACTATGGCTAGAGGAATGAAAGGCGTATATGAATATTTAGAAATTAAAAAGAGAGCCAATGGACAAGTTATGCCAATAATTGAAATTATTGATATGGCACAAGAGGTTAGCAAAAGAAATTTTGTTATTAGTGAAGCCTTAGATTTAAAAATTAAAAAAGCACTTGATAATCATGAACAAGTTCTGTTACTTTTAAATAGAAGAGGATTTTCAACAATAATAACTTGTAGTAATTGTGGCTTTGTCTATAAGTGTCCTCATTGTGAAATATCTCTTACTTACCATAAGACTTCTAATACCCTTAGATGTCATTATTGTGGATATACAAAAATTAAAGATGATATTTGTCCTAAATGTCATGAGAGTGCTTTAACTTATATGGGGATGGGTACTGAAAAATTGGAAGACATGATAAAAAATAAATATTCTAATGCTCGAGTTATACGAATGGATGCTGATACAACTCAAAATAAAGGAATGCATGAGGCAATACTGAAATCATTCCGTAATTATGAGTATGATATTTTAATTGGTACTCAAATGATTAGTAAAGGCCTTGATTTTCCAAAATGTACTTTAGTTGGAATAATAAATGCAGATAGTTCCCTTAATATCCCTGATTTTAGAAGTAGCGAAAGAACTTTTGAGTTAATTACACAAGCTGCTGGTAGGAGTGGTAGAGCAGAAAAGTTAGGTAGTGTTCTTATTCAAACATATAATCCTGATAATAAAATATTTTCTTATATTAAGAATTATGATTATTTAGGTTTTTATAACGAAGAAATGAAAATTCGTAAAATATTAAAATATCCACCCTATTATTATTTAGTAGGAATAAAAGTATGTAGTAAAGATTATGAACTCGCAAGTAAAAATGCTAGGAAAGTTAGTGATTATTTAAAGAGACATCTCGATAGTTCTACTATTATTTTAGGATCTTCAACCGCGGCTAATTTTCGACTTAAAAACATTTATAGATTTAATATTACAATTAAATATAGGATTGATAAAAATTTAAAAAAAACAATAGAAGACTTAGATCAGATATATGCAACTGATAAAAATGTTTTTTTAGAAATTGATTTTAATCCTTTGCAAATTTAATTTGAATAAAAAGGATTCTTTTTACTCTAAAAAAAGTAGAAAGGATTTTTTTATGGCAAGATATAAAGTAGATATTACAGGAATTAATACTAACGATCTTATTGTTTTAAATAGTAGTGATACTACTAAATTATTTGAGAGATATCGAGCAGGTGATAAAAGTGCTAAAGAAGAATTAATTAATGGTAATTTAAAATTAGTACTTAGCATACTTAGAAGTTTTAATAAAGGTAACTATAATATGGATGATTTATTTCAAGTAGGAGTTATAGGTCTTATTAAAGCAATTGATAATTTTGACCTTTCTTATAATTTAAAGTTATCAACTTATGCAGTTCCACTTATTTTAGGAGAAATTAAAAGATTTATTAGGGATAATACTAGTGTTAGAGTTAGTAGGAGTATTAAAGATTTAGCTTATCAAATTATTAATTATAAAGAGAATTATTTTAACCAAAAAGGAGTAGAACCTACGAATGAAGAGATAACACATGATTTAGATATTCCAGAATATAAAATATCTTATGCGCTTGATGCTTTAAAAGAACCAATGAGTATTTTTGAACCAATTTATAATGATGGGGGAGATACAATTTATCTTCAAGATCAAATAGCAGATAAAAAGGATCTTAATAGTGATAAAGATTTACTTATTTCGTTAAATAAAGGTCTTAATCAAATTAAGGCAAGAGAAAGAGAAGTTTTAGTTGCACGTTATATAGTAGGTAAAACGCAGATGGAAATTGCAGAATCTTTAAATATTAGTCAAGCCCAAGTTTCGAGAATAGAAAAAAATGCGATAGCAAGTTTGAAAAAAATGATAAAATAAGTTGTAAATTTATTTAAAACATCTTCTTTTTTTTAATATAAATGTTATAATATTTATTGGAAGGAGTGTTTATATGAAACGTGTAGGTTTAGTTTTAACTAGTTTATGTGTTGTTAGTTTTTTAACTGGTTGTGGAGGCAAAGAAAAAAAGTTAGAGTGTGTTCTTGAATCAAATAATATGAAACAAGTATATACAATGAATTTTGATAAGAAAGATAATTTCTCATCTGCTATTTTAGTTCAAGATGTAACTTTAGATGAAAATTCATTAAAAGCTACTAGTTTAGATGACTATAAAACACAAATTAATAAGGCTTGGGAAGCTACTGAAATGGGTTCTTTAAATCATAAAGTAACAGATAATGGCAAAGATACCATTACACTAACTGTAGATTTTGATAAGAAAGATGTAAAGAAATTAGCTGGTTCTGATAAAGCTAATATTGATGATTTGAAAGAAACTTTAGAAAAAAGTAACTACACTTGTAAAGTTAAATAGAAGGTTTTCCTTCTTTTTTTTGTTCTTTTGCTTATAATGTATTAGGTGAAGAATTATGCGTTTAAGTGATTTACAAACAAAAATGGTGGTAAATACTAATGATGGAAAACATCTAGGTGTAATAGTTGATGCAGAAATGACTTCTAGTGGTCAAATTGAGTATTTTAGTGTCATGGCAAGACATTTTTTTCGTAGATTATTTCGAAGTGAACCAGAAATTAATGTTACAGTAGAACAAATTGTTAAAATTGGTGAAGATGTGATATTGGTAGATTTGTAGTTTTATGATATACTTATAGTGGGTGAATTAAATGAATAAGAAAACATACGCGATTGCTGTTTTTATTTTAATTCTTGATCAGGTATCAAAAAGTTTAATTGAAATTTATTTTAAGTTACATGAAAGTATTACTTTAATACCTAATTTTTTTGCAATAACAAGTGCTCATAATACAGGAGGAGCATGGAGTATTTTCTCTAATCAAAGTTATTTCTTTATAATACTATCTGTTATTGCTTTAGTTATTCTTATTAGATTTATGTTTCATTTTAAAAATAATTTAAGAAATAATATTGCTTTTGCTTGTACTGTTGCAGGTATTATGTCTAATTTGGCTGATCGAGTTTTCTTAGGTTATGTTAGAGATTTTCTAGATTTTACAATTTTTGGTTATGATTATCCTATTTTTAATATTGCAGATATTGCAATAGTTGTAGGAGTTTTATTATTAGTTATAGCAATTATTAAAGGAGAGGATAATGTTCATGAAAATAAAAGTACAGGAAAGTGATATTAGGCTAGATAAATATTTAAGTGAAAATACCGATTATTCTCGGGAATTTATCCAAAAGCTTATACATGATGAAAGAATACTTGTTAATGAAAAAAAGCAGAAGGCTAGTTATAAAGTTAATCTTGGTGATGAAGTTGTAATAAATGATGATGGTTTTGTTCAAGAGATGGATATTAAACCAGTAGAGATGGACTTAAATATTGTTTATGAAGATGACGATATTATGGTTATTGATAAACCCAGTGGTTTAGTTGTTCATCCAGGAAGTGGAAACTATGATAATACTTTAGTAAATGGACTTTTATATTATACTAAAAATCTTAGTGACATTAATGGTGAGGTAAGACCTGGTATAGTTCATAGAATTGATAAAGATACAAGTGGATTATTATTAGTTGCTAAAACAAATAAAGCTCATGAGATATTATCAGAATATTTTAAAAATAAAAGAGTTAAGAGAGAATATATTGCTCTTTTAAATGGGGTATTTAAAAATGGAAGCGCGACGATTGATGCTCCAATTGGAAGAGATAAAAAAAATCGAGAGAAAATGTGTGTAACAGATGAAAATAGTAAAAATGCGGTTACACATATGAAGGTGCTTAAAAGATATCCTAAAAATACCTTGGTTAGTTGTATTTTAGATACAGGTAGAACTCATCAGATTCGTGTTCATATGGCTTATATAGGTTATCCTGTTCATAATGATCCAGTTTATAGTCATGATGAGGCTACAGAATTTGGACAGTTCTTACATTCTTATAAAATGAGTTTTGAGCATCCAATTACAAAAGAACAAATGGAGTTTACTAGCGAGTTACCAAAATATTTTTTAGATTATTTAGAAGAAATAGAAGAAAAGTAGAAAGAAGGAAAATATATGACAGATATTGAAATTGCACATCAAGTTACAGGAAAGCCAATCTTAGAAATTGCTAAAAAGTTAGGAATTCATGAAGACGCTATTCTAACTTATGGAAAAGAAAAAGCAAAAGTGGATTTTCATAAAATAAAAAAGGATAAAGAAGGGAAACTAGTTTTAGTTACAGCTGTTTCTCCAACACCTTATGGTGAAGGTAAGACAACAGTTAGTATTGGTTTAGATGATGCTTTATGTAAACTGGGTTATAATTCAGTTTTAGCACTTCGTGAGCCATCTTTAGGCCCAGTATTTGGAATGAAAGGTGGAGCAACTGGAGGGGGATATTCACAAATTATTCCCATGGAAGATATAAATTTACATTTTACAGGAGACTTTCATGCAATTACAACTGCTAATAATTTATTATGTGCAGCAATTGATAATCATTTGTATTATGGAAACAAATTAAATATTAATCCGGATACAATTTCTTTTTCAAGATGTTTAGATATGAATGATCGAGCACTTAGAAGTGTTGAAGTAGGTAAATCCAGTGAAAAAGAAACAACAAGATTGGAACACTTTAATATAACAGCAGCAAGTGAACTTATGGCGATTTTTTGTCTTGCTAAAGATGAAGACGATTTAAGAGATAGAATCGATAATATTGTAATAGGTTATAATTATCAAGAAGAACCAGTTTTGGCACGTGATTTAAATATTACTGGTAGTATGATTGCTATTTTAAAAGAAGCGATAAACCCTAATTTAGTTCAAACATTAGAAGGCAATCCTGCTTTTGTACATGGTGGGCCTTTTGCTAATATTGCTCATGGTTGTAATACTGTTATTGCTACTAAAACAGCTTTATCTTTAGGAGATTATGTTATAACTGAAGCAGGTTTTGGCTCAGATTTAGGAGCAGAAAAGTTTTTAGATATAAAATGTGTATCCGCTAATTTAAAACCTTCAGCAATAGTTTTAGTTGTAACCTTAAAGGCTTTAAAATATAATGCAGGAGTTTTAAAAAATGATATCTTAAAAGAAAATGTAGAAGCAGTAAAGATGGGAAGTGCCAATTTAAAAGCACATTTAGAAAATTTAAAAAGTTATAATATTCCAGTAGTAGTTTGTTTAAATAAATATACAGAAGATACAGATAATGAAATATCTGCTTTAAGAGAAATATGTGAAGATTATGGTTCCTCACTTGAAGTGAGTACAGCCTATTCTTTAGGTGGAGAAGGAGCAATAGGTTTAGCTAAAAAAGTACTCGAAGTAATAAGCAATAATAAACTCGTTCATCCATATGAAATGAGTGATAGTATTACTACTAAAATCGAAAAATTAGCAACTAAAATATATCATGCTTCAAGTGTAGTTTATAGTGAGACAGCTAAAAATAAAATCGCTCAATTAGAAAATTCAATGTATAGTAATTATCCGATATGTGTTGCCAAAACACAATATTCATTATCTGATGACGCTAGTAAACTAGGAGATCCTCGCGATTATGAAATTACAGTAAAAGATGTTAGGCTTTATGCTGGTGCTAAATTTATTACGGTATTACTTAATGATATAATGACAATGCCAGGACTACCTAAAGCACCTAATTATGAAAAAATTGATGTCTTAGATGGTGAAATAGTAGGATTATTTTAAGTTAGGATATTATTTAAAATAAATCCTAAAATAAAACTGGTTAAAAAATAATATAAAAGAGGGTATAAGGCTAATTTATTTAGGCCTTCTTTTATTTCGAGATTTAATTTATAGGAACTAAACCATAAAAGGAACCCAAAGATAAGGCTATATATTAAGTCTTCAAAATAAAAATAATAAATGGGTAAGACACTTAAAAAAATAAAGTTTAAAATGACAGTAAAGAGGATATTATGGTCATAAATATTTAAATATATGACATAATAGCATACAATACAAATTAAAAAAATGAGTGTTAAGTAAAACAAAGTCATGCTATTCACCTCTTTACTAAATATATGAAATGTATTAAAATAAAAGTACTCGAGGTGAAGCTTAGTGGATTTTAATATTGTAACAAAAAATGATGAAATGGTTATGGCTCTCATTCATTATTTTATTACAGAAGAGAATTATACTCCTATTGTTGTTAAAGGAGTTAAAGATGAAGTTTGGTTAGAAAATTTAGAAGGCCCTTTTAGAATTATTAGAATAAATTCTAATTATATTCATAATAAAGAACAATTTCAATTTGACCTTTTTAAAACATCTAAGGTTATGGAACAAATTAGAAAAAAGACTTTATCTTTTAATATTAATGCTCTTAATATATTACTTAATATATCTGAAGATGTAGAAGTAGAAGAAAATAAAAATATTTCTTCAATTAAAGTTGATGGCATTGAAGAACTTACAGAGAATAAAAATATATTAGAGTTATTCCCTAAAATTAAACAAAAAATTATTAAAGATAAAGAAGGGCTAGATTTAATTGTTAATGTAACTAATGATATTAATGCCAAAACAATGCAAGATAATAAAACTTATACGAAGATTTTTGAACCAAAAAAAATCGTTATTACACCTATTTTAATTGCAATCAATGTTTTAGTTTTTCTTTCATTATATATTCTTGGTAATGGTAGTGAAGATGTTGCCACTCTTGTAACATTTGGAGCAAATATCCAATCGCTTGTTAAAGCAGGAGAAGTTTGGCGCCTTTTTACTTCAATGTTTTTACATATTGGCATCATTCATTTACTTGCTAATATGTATGCGTTATGGGTAATTGGACGTCAAATAGAAAATTTCCTTGGTAAAACTAAATATATTCTTATTTATCTTGGTAGTGGAATTTTAGGCTCTTTAATTTCAGTTTCCGTAAATACTGGAGTATCAGCAGGAGCAAGTGGAGCAATATTTGGCCTTATGGGAGCATTACTATATTTTGGATACCATTATAGATTATACTTAGGAACTGTTTTAAAAAGCCAAGTCATACCAGTTATCTTATTAAACATAATTATTGGATTTATGTTACCTGGTATTGATAATTTTGCTCATGTTGGTGGGTTAGTAGGAGGATATTTTTTAACTATGGCACTTGGAGTACCAGGTAAATCACATAAGAGTGATCAGATAAATGGTATTGTGGTTTTAACTTTACTTGTGTTATTTTTGTGCTATGTGTTATTTATTAGATAATTATGGAAAGATTACAAAAAGTTATTGCAAATAGTGGGGTTACTTCAAGAAGAAAAGCAGAAGAGTTGATTATAAATGGTAGAGTTAGTGTTAATGGAGTTACTGTAACAGAACTGGGTACTAAAGTAAACGCTAATGATATTATTTTAGTTGATGGTAAAAATATTTCGAGGGATGTTCCAAAAGTTTATTATCTTCTTAATAAGCCACGGGGAGTTATTACAAGTGTACATGACGATAAAAAGCGTAAAACTGTTATAGATTTTATTGATACCACAGAAAGAATATATCCAGTTGGAAGGCTTGATTATGATACTACAGGGTTAGTTATTTTAACTAATGATGGCGAACTTGCTAATAAATTAATGCATCCTAGTAATCAAATACAAAAAACTTATATTGCTAAAGTTGAAGGGATACTTGATAAGAGTGCAATTGATTCTTTAAAATGTGGTGTAAAAATTGATGATAGAAAAGTAGAAATTGTGCATTTTAAAGTAAAAGAAAAAAATGTTGAAAAAAATACTTCCTTAATTGAAATTACAATTGTGGAAGGAAGAAATCATATTGTTAAAAGAGTTTTTGATACTCTTGGACATCCAGTTATTCGCTTATCAAGAATTAAAATAGATTTTCTAACTCTTGATGGCTTAAAATCTGGAGATTATAGAGCATTAAGTATTAAAGAAGTTAAAAAATTGTATAGTTTGCACTAGCAATTTTTT
>CAYMVR010000018.1:0-10465 GCA_964393945.1 uncultured Muribaculaceae bacterium
TTCCATAATAATACATATTTATACCTCCTTTATGTATCTATTATAGTTTACTCATATAGTTGCTTTTTTGACATTAAAATAATTCATATTTTAAAAAATATTCACAAGATACATTATTTATGTTAAAATTAAAATAGGGTGAAACATTATGAAGAAGCTACTTTCTAAAATGGATTTATGGTTATTAGTTTTAATGCTTATTTATAGTGTTTTTGGACTTATTATGATATTTTCTTCATCTAGTGTTTCAACTGTTTTACGTTATAATGTGCCTCAATATCATTTCTTTATTAGACAAGCGATATTTTTATTAGTTTCGTTCTTTATTGGTTTTTTAATAATTGTAAGATTTCCAACTAGTAAATATAAATATTTTACTTTTTTAGCGATACTTGGTATTATTGTTTCTTTAATTGGATTACTAGTCTATGGAAAAATAACTAATAATGCTCGTTCTTGGTATGATATTGGACCATTTTCTTTACAACCTAGTGAATTTGCAAAATCTATTGTCATTATATTTCTAGCCGTTTCTTATAATAAACTTAGTAAAATGAAAAATGCTTCAATAGGTCTATTTCTTGTTCCAACGATAATATCATTATTTGTAGCATTTCTTATTGCTTTACAGCCAGATTTAGGTACTTGTGTTATTTTGGGAGGAATTATTTTCTTTGTTTTTATTAGTATACCTGAGATTCAAAAGAATTTCTCTAAAGTTATCAAATACGGATTTATTGGTGTCATTATCTTAGTTGTAGTTTTCTTATATAGTGGTACTGAATTATTAAATTCTAGACAATTACAACGTTTTCAATTTAAAGAGCCTTGCAGTAGGTATACAGAAGATACAGGATATCAAGTGTGTAATGGTCTTATTGCTATTCATAACGGAGGATTATTTGGGGTTGGACTTGGAAATAGTAGCCAAAAGTATTTATATTTACCGGAGAGCCATACCGATTTTATATTTCCAATAATTGTTGAAGAGTGGGGTTCTATTGTAGGAGTTTTACTTATTTTAGGATATGCAGTTATGCTTTATAGAATTTTAAAAATAGCAAGAGAAGCTGAAAATATGCGCCTTAGTATTCTTGCTTATGGAACATTTTTATATCTTACTTTTCATATTTTAGTTAACTTGCTTGGAGTTTTAGCACTTATTCCTTTAACAGGAGTTCCACTTCCACTTCTTAGTTATGGAGGTTCATTTACAATGAATGTTATTGCAATGCTTTTTGTGGTTCAAAGAGTTAACATTGAAAATAAAACAATTAAAACCAAAAGAGAAATGGCTGGTTTAACTAACTAGCCTTTTTATATGGCTTTTTTGATTGCTTTGAAAGATAAATAAACTACTATAATAATATCTATTATCTCGGCGATTACTAAAGCATACATGCCAATATGGCATAATGATAAAATGGCCATAGTTAGGAGTTTTATTATAATTGCAACTAAAGTTATAAGCATACATGTTTTAGATTTATCCATTGCTTGTAAGACACTTTGAAGAGGCCCTTCTAAATAAAATAAAACAAAGAAAGGAGCAAGTAGTTTTATATAATCAGATCCATTATTGGTGTTATATAATGTCTCTAAGAGAAAATCGCGAGTAAAATAAATACTACTAGAGAATATAAGACCTACAACAAAAGATAAAATAAGAGCTTGCTTTAAACGACGTTTTACCATGATTATATTTTTATTACTGTAAAATTTGGATATTTCCGGTAATAAAGATGAAGATATAGCTTGGATAAAAAATGATGGCATAGTTAAAAGAGAAATAGAATAGGCATTATAAGCTCCATATTCATTTAAGATGTAATTCATACTATAATCACTAAATAGAAGAATATTAGTTAAAATAATAGGTTCAAAAAAGAAGCCAATATTACCAATTAAGCGTGATGAAACCGTAGGAAGCGAGATATGTAAAATATTTAAAGTAGTATTTTTATCAGGTTTTAAATCACTTTTTTTAATTTCTAAGTGTTTAGGTGAAAAGATGAGAAAAGTTAGAATTGATGATATTTCACTTGCAATGCTTATTAGAATTAAACCCATGACTGATGAAGTTACATCTTTTTCAACTAAAGGTGGTATTACTAAATATATTAGAATTATTCTAACTATTTGCTCGATTATATTAGAGATAGTATTGGGTACCATTTTTTGTTTGCCAAAGAAATATCCTTTTAAAATACTAGAAAGAGAAACAAAAGGAAATGTTAGAGCCATAGCAAATAATAGAATAGATGCCCTTTTATCATGCAAGAGAGTGCCGGCAATAAAATCTTTAGTAAAATAGATTAAAAGAATAGTAATAATATTTAGAATGATAGTTATAAAGGTGGCATTAGCAAGTATTTTTAAACTGTGATGTTTATTTTCACTGATAAGTTTGGAAATAACAATAGGAAGAGATAACGTGGCAATCGTAAGAAGTAAAGAATAGGTTGGCATAACAAGAGAATAAAGGCTTATGGCTTCGGTACCAACCATTCTTGTGTATATAATTCTAATAATAAAACCAAGAACTTTAGTAATAAGTCCTCCAAGCATTAGAATTAAAGTTGAGGTAAGAAACTTATTTTTCAACATGCATTTTCTCCTTTTAAAAAATTAGTAAATAGTTTATAATTATATATATGATTATGTTTTATTAATTAGGAGTTGATTAAGTGTGAACTTAGAAATTAAATTTAAAACATTAAAGGAATTATATGATAGAATAAGACCTGCCTTAAAAAGTAAGGCTCACGAACTGCATAAAAAAGGTTATCCTTACATACATGAAGAAGATATATGGAATTTCTTAAAAAATTATAAATGGACTAGTTCAAGAGATTTAGATCTTGGAGGTATGGTTAATGATATTTTTAATTTAAATGAAGACGAACTTAATCAATATGTAAAAGAAGAAATCCAAAAGTATCATAGAAAAGCGACACAAGAGGAGATATAAAATGGAAGTAAAAGATGACATTATTACATTTGAAGAATTATACAAAGAAGTAAAAGATAATATTCAGAATACAGAAGAACTTTTAAAAATAAAGGAAGCTTATCAATTTGCACTAGATAGACATAAGGGGCAAAAACGTCTTACAGGGGAAGACTTTATTACTCACCCTATAAAAGTTGCTTATATTGTTAATAGTTTAAGTGTAGATGCTGTTACAATTGAAGCAGCTCTTCTTCATGAAGTATTAAATGAAGGTAAGGCAACTTTTGAAGAGGTACAAGAACAATTTGGAGAAACTGTTGCTATGATTGTTTTATCTCTTAATAAAATCAATAAATTGGAACTTACTGATGAGAGTGAATCAAGTGCAATTTATTTAAGAAAAGTTTTGGTAGGACTTGCAACAGATGTACGTGTATTATTTATTAAGTTAGCGGATCGTTTACATAATATGCGAACTAATTATGCAATAAATCCTAAAAAACAAAAACAAAAGGCTTATGAAACACAAGCAGTACTCATTCCTATTGCTCATAGACTTGGTATTAATTCGATTAAAAGTGAGTTAGAAGACTTGTGCTTATATTATACAAAACCGGATGTTTATCAAGATATTTTAGATAAGTTAAATGAAACGAGAGATGAACTTAATGATTCTTTAAATGAAATGAAAGATAGTATTACTAATATTTTAACAGAACAAGGATTAAAATTTAAAATAAAAGGAAGAGTTAAAAGTGTTCACTCAATATATAATAAACTTGCTAAAGGTAAAAAGTGGAATGAAATTTATGATATTTTAGCACTTAGAGTAATATTAGATAAAGTATCTGATTGTTATATGGCTGTTGGACTAGTACATTCAAAGTATCGTCCTATACCAAAGAGATTTAAAGATTACATTGCTATGCCTAAAGCAAATATGTATCAAAGCTTACATACTACTGTTTTTGGAGTAGATGGGCATTTATTTGAAGTGCAATTTAGAACTTATGAAATGGATGAATTTGCTGAAAAAGGTATGGCATCACATTGGTCTTATAAGGAACATGGTACTAAAAAAGTACAACATATTATGGAACAAAAATTGGAGTTATTCCGTAACCTAATTGAAACAAGTGAAGAACTTGATGATAAAACATTTGAATCAGATGTAACAAGTGATATTTTGGCAGAAATGATATACTGCTTCACACCTAAAGGAGATGTTATAGAACTGCCAAGAGGAGCAACTCCTGTTGATTTTGCTTATCGAATCCATTCTGATGTTGGTGATAAAATGGTTGGAGCAATTGTTAATGATAATATCGTACCGTTAAATCATGAACTTGATAATAATGACATTGTAAAAATTAAGACAAGTAGTACGGGGGCTCCTAATAGTGATTGGTTAAATTTTGTTAAAACTAGTCAAGCGAAGAATAAAATTAAATCTTACTTTAGTAAGCAAGATAGAACTAAGATGATATTAAAAGGTAAAGATATTTTAGAAAAAGAATTACGTAAAAGAAAACTATCTTTTAATGAAGTACTTAGTGAAGAGAATATTAAGAAAATATTAGATGAATTAAAATTAACCGATTTAGATGATATTTATTTATCTATTGGTACACTTCGATTTACAGTGGGTTATATTATAAGTCTTACAACTGATAGCAAAGAGGATATTGCTGAGGTATTTACTTCTCCTCGAGCTCGTGATGAAAAACTTAAAAATTATAAGAACGATATAATTGTTCAAGGTGTTGGCGATTTATTAGTTCATGTGGCTAAATGTTGTAAACCCGTTAAAGGGGATGAAATAGTGGGATTTATTACTAAAGGGCAAGGAATTACAGTACATAGAAAGAATTGCCCTAATGTAAATGGTGAATCTGAAAGAATGATTGAAGTTGCTTGGAATGATAATAATGAATCAGTTTATTATACGGATTTAGTAATAGAAACTGAAAATAATAAAAATTATATTACGGATATAATCGCGGTATTTACAAAAAGAAATTTATATTTAGATAATTTTAAAACGAAAGAATATAGTAATTCATATGGCTATGAAGTTACATTAAAAGTTAAAGAAAAAGCCGAGGTTGAACAAATAATTACAGATTTAGAAATGTTACCTTATGTAATATCTGTTAAAAGGAGTAAATAATGAGAGTATTAGTACAAAGAAGTAAAAATAGTAGTGTTTCAGTAAATGAAAAAATAGTTGGTAAAATAAATAAAGGAATGGTTTTACTTGTTGGCTTTACTGAAGGTGATAACGAAGAAATAATTGATAAAATGATTAATAAAATTTTAAAACTTAGAATATTTGATGATGAAAATGGCGTGATGAATAAAGATATAATAGAGACTGGTGGAGAAATTTTATCTATAAGTCAATTTACATTATATGCAGATGCAAAAAAGGGAAATAGACCATCTTATATTCATGCTTTAAATGGAGAAAAGGCAACTATTTTATATGATTTATTTAATAAAAAACTAAAAGAACATGTACACGCAGAAACTGGCATATTTGGTGCTGATATGGATGTTGCTATTAGAAATGATGGGCCTGTTACTATTGCTTTAGAGATAGAAAATTAAGAGGCGAGTTTGCTAAACATAACAAATTATGATACAATACTATGTATCATTTTTTAATACTTAAATATTTAGGGGGTTAATATATGTTTGGTTTTTTATTTAAAAGAGCGAGAAAACAAAAAGCAGAAGAACTTATAAATAATGCTTTAACAAGCGCTTACTCCTTAATTCCTATGCCTAGAAGGGAAAAAATTGAAACTGATAACCAGGCAGTAGAAGAAGTGCTTAAATATAAACAAGAATATTTATCTAATTTGGCTAGTAATTCAATTGTTTTAAGCTGCAATTTAATGTCTGCTGAACTTCAAAATTTAAAAAATGCTTATAATGATTTACTTGCTAATTTAAATGTTTTAGATAATACAGGTGTATCTTTTGAGGCCATGAATGGAAACTTTAATAATAGGTGCTTAGATATAATGATTACAAGAGTTAAATTAGATTTATATTTGAGTGGTGTTGAGGATTTGGAAAGAGAAGTTAAGTTAAGATTAATAGCTTTAGTAGAAATATTAGATTCTCTTCCAAGCTCAAATGTTAAAAAAGAAGCTATTTGTAATGAGATTAGTAATTTACGGGTTTCTCAATCTGTTTTTATGACTCAAAAGATAGCAATCGAAAATGAAAAAAACAATTGTTTAAAAAATATAGAAAATTTAGAATCTTCTTCTTTTGGTAGTGATGAAGAAAAACAAAGAGATATACAAAGACTATTAGAGCAGTTAAGAAGTTTGGTAAAAGCTGTAAATCCCGATAAATTAAGGGAATTGGATGCTATGAATTTAGATCCTATATTGCTAATTGCTAAATTGGAAGAATTTTTAGAGTTATATGTCTATACAAATCAAGATAAGTTAGATAGTTTAATGGAAGATATTCTAAAGATTGAGAATGATTTAAGAGATAGAGTTCATTTTACTCTTGATAAGAGGCAAAGACTCGTGATAGCGGAAGATCCTGAGGAAGTTAGAAATATAAGAATTTATTATTTAAATGCATTAAAAGAAATTGAGGATTATTATAAAATTTTTAGTAGATTTGGGAGAAATATGGTTTATAAAGAAAAATTACAGAAATTATATAGCCTTAAATTCTTACTACTTGTTCTTACTTTAAATTTTGATAAATGGATCATACTTGATGATATAACTTTTATAGAATATGAACTATACCAAGATATTATTTTGAGAATACTAGAAGGTATTTCTCGTGGCACAAACATTTATGTTAAGCGATTTAGTCAAGAGAATAATATTTCCGAGAAGATATTAATAGAAAAAATTGAAAAAATTTTTAAAAATGGAGGTTCAGAGTTTGATATATGGGGTATTTTAAGTAGTCCTGTGTTGCTTGCTTTTTGTCTTTCACTTTGTTACTATAATGGATTTGTTGATTTTTTTGATATGATGAGAGTTCCAAAAAGTCAATATAGTGATGTTAATTTTTATGAAGAAGTATTTCAATGGGAAGAATGGCTGCCTCTTAAATCAATATTCTTTGTAAATGATTTTAATACTAAAATAGATGGTACTTGTACTAATATACAATCTGATTTGTTTGATTTTTATAAATTTATCCTTCCTCAAAAGGAATTTGATGATTTTTATATACCGGTTGGTCTTAGAAAAATAGATACGTCAAAATTAGGAAATGGAAGCAGTGAGCAAAAATTTCTTGGGCAACTCATAGAACTTACGAGAGGGGGACATAAAACTTATGTTCCTAGAGTTAAACGTTTAATTGATGGTCAGATATTTGATTGCGATTATGTGGAGGCAGAAAATTGGGTTAATCCAGAAGATGGCACGGATATGGAAATGGTTATAATAGAGAACTATCAAGTTGCATTACCAATATGTAGTAGTGTTGTTCATCACTTTGCAAGATTATATAACCCTAAATTCTATGGCGATACTATTCAACTTGTACCTGATATCGGCAATTTTATTATTAAAGATGAGTATGGGAATATAGTGCGTCATTTTACAGAAAGCGAGTTAGTTTTTCCACGATTAGAGGAAAATAAAGGTGTGTTTTTACATAGCATAAGTTTTAGAGAAATGAACTTTATTGAACAGGAATTATTGAGAATTTTAGGATTAAGAACTGATTTAAATGAAGTTTTAAAACGTTAAAAGATATTTAGAAAATTAAGAGGCGAGTTTGCTAAACATAACAAATTATGATACAATACTATGTATCATTTTTTAATACTTAAATATTTAGGGGGTTAATATATGTTTGGTTTTTTATTTAAAAAAGCAAGAAAACAAAAAGCAGAAGAACTTATAAGTAATGCTTTAATCAGTATTGATTCCTTAGTTCCTATGCCTAGAAGAGAAGATTTTAGTAGTGATTCCCTTAAAATTAAAGCTATTGATGACTTTAAAAATGAATATTTAAGTATGCTTAAAACTAACAGGACTATTGTTAGTCATGACTTAATGCCAAAAGAACTTCATGATTATAAAAATATTTATCTAGATTTATTGGTAAGTTTATGTGTAGAAGATGGAACTGATGTAAACTTTGATGAGATTTATAATAATTACAGTAATCTAGAATTAGATGCCAAAGTAAAAAGAAAAAAACTTATGTTATATCATAGTGCTGTAAAGGATCTAACATTGGAAGCAAGGCTTCGATTAGTTGCTTTAAATGAATTACTTGAAGATAGTGCTTTTAATAAAAGTAGATCTAGAGCATTATTAAATGAAATTAATAATATGCGTTTTGCTTTGTTTACATTTGATTCCCAACTTAGGGCGATGGAAAGTGAAATGATTAATTATTTAAATGATGAAGTTTATACAGATGAACAAATAGATGATGATGAAAAAGCTTTTCTTTTAAATAATCATTTGCAAGAACTAAAAAATATGGCCTTGTTACTTATTCCAGAGCATTTAAAACACTTAGAAACCTTAGAGTTAGAACCCGTGTTATTGATTGCTAGGCTAGAACAATTATTAGAAATATTTGTTTACACTCATAGTGATATACTAGATAGTATAAATGCTTCAGTTACAGAACTTGATAAAAAAATAAAAGAAATGAGTAATGGAAAAGAAGCTATTTCATTTGATGAATTAGTAGAAGAAGTAAGAAGGTTAGAATTAAAATATAAGGCGTTTAGTAGATTTAGTAGAAATAAAATTTATAAAAAAGATTTGGAGCTTTTGTACAGTCTTAAATTTTGGTTATATACCCATGATTTATCTAATGTAAATGTTTATTCTATGCTTGAGAATGCAACACACACTGAAGTGGAATGTTATCAAGATATAATATTTAAGAAAATAGAAAGTATTTTAAAAAGAAAAAATAAAAATGTTTTATCTTTAGCAGAGCATAATGGAATAGAAGTAGAAATAGTAATTAAATATATCGCAGATGCTTTAAAAGATGGTAAAGAAGTATATTCATTTTGGGATATTTTAAAAAATGAGATATTACTTGCTTTTTTAATAGCTTTTGATACTTATGAAGGAATCATTGATTTTTTTAATTTGCTTTATACTAAAGATAATTTTCCTGATTTAAATTATTATGATGAGATCTTTAAATGGAATAGTGTTATGCCACTATCAACTTATTATAGAATTAAGAAGTGTAATAATATTACCAATGAAGAGAAGGATGATAATAATGATGATTATGATCCTATATATGAAATATATCTTCTTACAGAAGTTTACAGAATAAGTCGAATAGAATATAAAATGCCAGAAGGGTTAAAAGAAATTATTATTCCTATTAATATTATGGATACAAAATATAAATCCGTTATAGAATATATTCGTAGGTTTGTTGGTAATAGGTGCGTTGTTATGCCTTCAACACTAGAAAGATTAATAGGAAATCTATTTGATGAAACAAATGCCCATAAAATTGTTTTAAATAAAGGCTTACAAGAAATTAAAAATTATGCTTTATTGGTACATAGTATGAAGGATTTAGTAATTTTAGGTAATCCGACTGATTATTCTTCAAATTCTATACCTTTTTTTCAACTTCGCACTCTTACTATAAATAAGAATGCTGATATGTTGACTGATCCAGATGTTATACAATCATTGTATGAAGTTGAACTATTAAAATCTACTGATAACAATTTATATCCCGTAATATATGATCAATCTAGGGAATTCCCACAATCTCAAGAGGATTATGCTATGCGGTCATATTTATTTAAACCATATTTAATGTCATTATGTATTTTAGATGATGATGGAAAAGAATTAGATATTTTTATGCAGAGTAAATTAACATTTGTAATGAAGGTGAGATACGATTTTCCGATTGAGAATATTAAACGTTTAGCAGATGATTTTATAACTCGCTACATTAAAGATATGATTAATGATTTAGAATTAAGTGGCGATGAACAAAAAAGATAAATCTTATTTTTAAATTAAAATATGCCTTGACTAAACGAAACCTTTATACTAAAATAAGTGTATAGTATTTTTCTATGGAAGACCGAGTAGGTTTATGGGTTCCTTTTAAAGAGAAGACATGATGGTGAGAAATGTCTAAAGGAATATATACTAAAAGACAGCTTCTAATAATAGAAAACGCGGGATTGTTCCGCGATAAAAAAATAAAGCGTACTTAGTAAAGTAAGGTGGCACCGCGCGAGGTTTCGCGTCCTTACAGTTGCTAGGTTTTTTTATTTTTTAGGAGGAGAGAAAAATGATTAAAGGTAAAGAAGCAAAGATTTATAACTATATAGAAAGTGTAGTGAATGCCGTTAGTAATTACTATGGGTATGAACTTATAAAGAATGCAAGTTTGAAAGATATTTTAGATAATAAAAATAGTGATGAAAAGAAATATCATTATTTAGATAGTCAAAAGTGTTCTTTTGTATCTGTAAATATTAATAGTGTTTATCAAGAT